>JAGRAY010000220.1 GCA_020434375.1 Bdellovibrionales bacterium
ATTTGATTGTCTTCTTCAGCAAGCAACCCTAATCCGACGTAAGCTAGAGCATAAGTGGGATCATTCTTAAGTGCCATCTGATAGTACTTCTTAGCTTGTTTATACCGACGCTCGCTTTTATAGAGCTCGGCAAGGATATAATGAATACGAGGGTTTATTGGCTCAACGTCGATCGCCTTTTTGTAGTACTCAATAGCTTTTAGATAAACATTGCGACTTCGATAGAAATCACCCATGGCAATATATGGTTTAATAAAATTGGCGTCATACTTGACCGCATTATTCATCGCTTCTTCAGCACTCACGATGTCGGTTCGATAAATATGCGTAACTTCGAGTTCGTAAAAAGCCTCTGGTGATTCCGGTCTTAAACTAAGTGCTACTCGAAGTGCGTCTAGCGACGAATCGAGGTCTCCAATGCCCCTCCATGCGATACCCATCTGAAGCTTTGTTGGAAAATAGTCAGATTTATACTTGGAAGCCTCTTGTAATTCTGTGATTGCCTCCTGGAAAGAGTCTTGGGCAATATAACACATGGCCAACCTTATACGAGCCTCATAATTCTTCGTGTTTAGTTGAATTAGCCTTCTATAAACTTCCATCGCTTTGCTATATTCTTGGCTTTCTCGATGCAAGTCACCAAGTGCAAGCTGCGTTTCTATCCGACTGGCATCTAGTGACAACGCTTTTTCAAAATACTGTGAAGCTTGTTTTTTGTGATCCATCGCCAAGTGGACTTTGCCAAGATTCGATAATATCTCTACGTTTGAAGCTTCGAACGACTCACCTTTTTTCAATATGGCCAATGCTTCGTTATATTTTCTCAGAGTAAGATGAAGAATACCCATATTATTGATAGCTCTTAATTCTCTGGGTTCGATGCTCAAGGCAGCCAAAAACTGAGCCTCGGCTGATTGAAAATTGTTTTTGTCAAAATATAGTTCTCCTAGTTCAATCATAGCTGGTACATGGTCAGGTTTTCTTTGAAGCACCGATTCAAAGCTTGTCATCGCCTCTTCAAATCGTGAAAGTCTTCTAAACGTTAACCCTTGCTGAAAAATTCCATCGATGTAGTCAGGAACAAGCTCCAAACCTTTATTAATTTCGATGATACCCTGCTCGGGCTTGTCGTTCTCTCGAAGAGCTCGGCCATAGTAAACCAAGTTTTCTGCACTTTTGGGCGCAAGCGCCACTGCTCGGTTAAACTGATCAACGGCTTTATCAAATTGCCTATCTTTCAGGTACAGGGTACCTAAATAAAAAGCATGCTGTGCATTAACTGGATCTTGTCGTAACGAATTTTCCATGCTCTGAATGGCTGCTACCATATCTTTTGAATCCTCGTGCGCCTTTGCCACAGCTGCCCAGCCGTTACCTAAGTCAAAGTGGCTTAACATCTTTGTTTTGTCATTTAGTAATTTGGTCAAAGCCTCTCGATTGATACCTATGTTTTCTTTGGCGGCTATTTTCCATGACAAATGAGTCAATTCAGATTTGGCATGAGGTTGAGGAAGAGAAGAATCTGTCAGACTAGATAAAATTCGCTCTGCTTCAACAAGCTCACCTTGTTCTTTGAGGGTTAGTGCCAGATAAAACTTTCCACGAACATTACTTGGATCCAAAGTTGTAACCTTGACAAGAGAATCTCGCGCCATCGTAAAATCTTGAATTTTATAAGCTGCTTCACCTTGGAGCAACAAACTCCAAGAATCATCGGGAGACTTGTTTAGAGCAATTCGCACGAGTCTAAGTGCTTCTGGTGTTTGACCGGACACCATTTCATATCGCGCTTTCAAACGTATGGTTTCAATTTTATCACCATAAAATTTCTCTGAGTTGGCTAATATATTTTTTAGTGACTCTTTATTTTTTTCGTCAAGCGATAGTTCGTTCTTTAAGAGTAGAGCTTCACCAAGATTCTGTAAGGTCGGAGTATGTCTTGGGTCTATTTTTAATATTTCTTCTAATCCAGAAATAGCCTCAATATATTTGTCTTGTGAGTCAAACAGGTAGAGAGCCCGCAAAGACTTGGAACGTGAATTTAACTGCTCCAATACTTTTTCTGATGGAGCCTCGTAGCCATCTGAACTTTTTTTTCCCCAAGTCCAACCCAAAACGCCTTTTTCTGTGAATCTAGCTACCGCCAGCACAGAAACCAACCCCACACTGATGATAGAAGACATCACAATAGCCACGAGCTTTTTTCGACTTGTTTTTTTATCTTTAAATCCAGATAAAACATTTGGATCAATGATATCTTCTGAGCCGTCATCTAAATCAAAAGATGTCCCACCATCTATACTAATAGAGGCTTCTTTTGAATCTTCTGAAAACAAATCTTCCAGTTCTTTTTCGACATGACCTGAAGGTGTCTGTTGAACTTCAGGGATGACTGTTTTTTCCGGCACATCCCGCATTGAAGGTGGAATATCTACTTTTTCAGCCGTTGGTGCCT
>JAGRAY010000221.1 GCA_020434375.1 Bdellovibrionales bacterium
TGCAAATAACTTGTTCCACTGGGCATTTCTCTGTGTTGGCGGAATAGACGTAATATGAGAGAGGGCCTCTTGATAACTTTTTTGCTTCACCAAAAGTTCAATATCTTTGAGTGTCCAGTTTGTTTCTGCAAAGACGTTAGTGCGTACAAAGGTCATTGAAACAAAAACAATTAATAGGCATTTAAGCATGTAATTCATTTAAGATCTCCCTGTATAGCCTCCTGGGGCAACGGTTTAATATCAATTTCTGGGTGATGAATTTTGCCTCCCAGATATCCTGTGTACGCTAGAGAGGCCACTGTGATTAAGCTCGCCGCAATACTTATTTGAACAAAAACAATTTTTTTGACAGATGACCGCAAAAAAATGGCTACGAGCGTAAGTGCGCTGGTGACACCTGCAAGCCACAGCGATATCACGCCGGCATCTTCATGGGTATGAATCATCGTCTTACGAACAAATTCAAGTTTTTCAACCATGTGCTCGGCATTTTCACCGGAGAAATACGCACCAACAGTAGTCAATGTGCAGACAAAGAGTACCCACAAAGAAAAATTAAGAAATGGTCGGTTATTTCGCCTTAGTGAAAAAAGAACAAACACAAGAGCTACAGGCATTGAAAATATGGGTAGGTGATTAACAAGGAGATGTATGTGGGCAGCGTTCATGAATTCATTCATATACCTCCTTAATGTGAAACTGCGAGAAAAAAATTGACATCGCAACTGTCAGGTCTCGCTTCTTCTGACACGAATATATCTACGTAAGCTACTAATTTAATTCACAAATAATATGGCATGGGAGTTGCTATTACTTATCTCATGGTTTTATCAATTAAGTAACGGAGGATATGAGAATGAAAACACATAAAACAATTAAACTATCGCGATTTGCTGGCGTTCTACTTTTAGGTTTTGCACTTAGTAACTGTGGATCATCACAAGATGTGCTGAGTGAACTAGGCGTTCAAAACAATGAACAACTCTCGGAATTAGAAAGTGCGTATGGAGATGGGGATTTCTCTCAATACGCCGGTTCGTACAATCTGACATCGTCTGGCACGCTGAGCTTTTCTGGTCAGTGCGATATTGATCTGGCTCACTACCTATTGCACAACGATGGCGATCCGCGTGGGGGCGTGATCCTATCTGCAAACGAAGTGCTTGCATTGCAAAATCGAGGCATTCGATACGGTGCCGGTGGAGACCTAACGATTTTTGATGAACCCGCCATTGTTTTTGGTGATCCAGGGCGATTGGCTTTAAAAATCAGTGATATTTTTAAGGTTTCGGGTGCGACCCAGACTGATGGGTCATTTACTTTTGTTGCAGGTGAAATTCTTGCACTGGATCGATATGCTGTTTTTGTCATGAGGGGTCAGATCTTAGATGTCGACGGTGTCAAAATGATTAAAGGTCGGTTGGAAATGAATCTTCACGGGGAATTCGAGGGTGGATTCGTCGATTCATCTGGCACGACATCGTATAATCACTGCCGCGTTGTTTCCAGTGAAGAAATAGTGTTTGAAAGAGTCAATTAATTAAACGAATAATTAAGAAAGGACCCGTGCATGAAAAAATCAACGCCAGTAAGCATGCTTTTAGCCTTAAGCCTGGTTTTTTCAAGCACGGGCTGTGCACACAAGCAGGTTATTCCCAAAGACCAGATTGTGGCTGAAAATACGATATTGATGCCTATGAAAGAGCGATCTTTCACCATTAAAACCTCGGAGAAAACATCTTCCAGGTTAAAGCGTCTCACAATTGATACAAAAACCATTTCGGGAGTTGACTCTTATGGTCGCGAATATCTTTTTCCTAGGCAAAATGTTCAGGCTATTACGGTGAGTGATTTTAATAAGAGCCAAACGATTTTAAGTATTTTAGGTGCGGCAGTGGGTGCTTTTGTGATTGTTCTTGGCGTTGCCACCTATTATGCACTTGAGAACTACAGTGAGTAAGTAAACCCACGGGGCTTTAAGCTCAACACAATATTTTTTCCGTTTTGGGTTTTTGTGCTAGAAGTTTCACGTGCAAACCATCATCGTTTTTTTAAATTGGGCAGAAAAAGGTGTTCTTATTCTCTTAGCTGTGCTCTCGATTTGGTCAGTAGGTATTATGATCGATCGAAGACGGGTCTTTCGTAAGAGCTATCGAGCAAATGATATCAAAGAAGCTGAGCGATTTATTAATAATAGAGACCCCAGTGAAGCCACTGTTACAAAAGTTGAATCCAATCGTATTATGTCAACGCTTATGAGTCGCCTATTAAATAATCCCAATCAAACGCTCGAAAGTCTGGAACCTGATTTTCGCAACTGGTTGCACGGCCAAAAATTAATATTAAGTAAGCACCTGAACGTTTTGGCCACATTGGGGGCAAACGCGCCTTTTATCGGTTTGCTCGGTACTGTGTTTGGTATTATTGAAGCCTTTTCAGAGCTTTCAAATCA
>JAGRAY010000222.1 GCA_020434375.1 Bdellovibrionales bacterium
TTCACATGATAATCCTGCAAATTTGATCCACGCACATTAAGCTCTTGGTAAACTATCTCACCTTCTGAAGTTTCGATAGGATTTCTGACCGTCAACTCTGTGGCCCCCATCCCTCCATCATCATCAAATTGACTCACCGGAACAGCAGCTTTCATCATACTTTCGAGCTCTACGGCAATATTTTTATCATTGGAAACGTTTATTCCAGCTTTAATATTTCTTAAAACCGCGTGAAACTTGCCACCTCTCTGAATACTTTCTGCCACTCCCGATTCAAACACATGAACAATAGTCTGTGGGCTATACAGTCTATGCTTATAAAGACCATATAAACTCTTAACGTCTTCATCATTTTGCTTTAACCTCTCCCATCTTTCTCTATTTTTAGAAGAAAAACCAGGACCACTAATAATTTGATCCAACTCAAAGGCCATCGTGGCTACAGATTTTCCTTTAGATGCATGTCCTGTTAAAGCATTTTTAATTTCATCCAAATTATCGCTATATAACAACTCAGCTAAGGTATAAATAGCCGTGCTTCTTGGAGTGCTAGTGGGGTTCAACATGTCCCATTTTTCAGCCAGTTTGTCTCGCAACACAGCCCCAGGATCATGATCCCATAAAACCTGTTTCACTTTTCTTCCAAAGGGGCCCACCAAAGGAATTTGAGACAAAGCGGTGAGATCCGTTCTTCTTATCGGATCGCCACTTTGCCATCTTTCCATGATGTCATTAGATTTAATGACATCAATTTCTCTACCGTCGTCATCCGTACCTATAATAAGAGATCGCTGAAAAAAACTAGATGGTCTATCACTGACTAAACTTTCACTACAAAGGCTGACCTCTTTAATCGGAAACAAAACACTCACTTGTCTTCCGAAAGACTTAGAGTGAAAATCTGCTAAAAATAGAGCGACTTCATCGATCTGTTTTTGCAGACCTTTAATCTGGGTCTTTCTAAAGGTCATATCTTCAAAATCATAACATAGCTCATTTTTATCGTTTCTATCCAACTGAGTGTATTGCTCAACAATAATTGCAAACATCTGATCTAGTGGTGTGTATTTGACTTGATCCAATTCAAGATTGTACTTTCTGAGCACGCGAGAAAATTTATTTCTAAAGGATTCTTCCGCCCGACTCCCCGACTTGAGCTGATCTTTAGCATACTCATTCAAACAACCTCTGATTTCTTCATTTTTGCTATAAACGGTACAGTCTAATTTCTTAGTTTGCGCGGCAAATAGGTGAAATGATGAAATTAAAACTGTAAACGATAAAAGTGGTCGTAAAAACACTCAGTTCTCCTTGAATCTGTAAAACAGCAATATATCACAACAACTCTTGATTAATTGCTTTAGTCAGGCAAAAATTAGTTAATTTGAAATAATTATATTTACGCCAAAGTTCTATACAAGGTGATGCCATGAAAACTCTACTACTTTTGTTAATTTCTAGCACTTTTTTGTCAAGTACCCTTTGGGCCGCCGAACCTTCGGAACCCCTTGAATTCATAGGAATCGTCCAATTTGTAAAAGGCCGACCTACTTTAAGTCTCACCAACCATCTTTCCGACTCACAAAAAAAAGAGGAAGCATTAAAATTTAAATCTTTTTTTCACCGAGGAGATGCCGTTACCTTAAGAGAAGGAGATACTTTAAAGTTCATAACCGCCAGTAAATGTACCGCTGTGGTCTACGGACCGTCCACTCTAAAAGCTCCCGCAAAGAATACAAAAAATCATATTTGGACGGTCGAAAATGGAAACTCTCGCTGGATTTGTAAAAATCGTGAACCTCAAGAGGTTGCACTTGATGAGCACAGTGTGACTTTAAGTTATGGCGAACTTATATACACCGATAAAAAAATTCTGACTTTTGAAGGGCGCTTGAATGTCGACAACCAAACCCTCTTTCCCAATATCATTTATCGCCTTTCTAGTGGAACCTGGGTTATCGAGTCCAATGACCTCGTTGAAGTTTCGGCCTTTGACAAAAAGACAGCCAAACCTATTGAAAGTTTTGATCTAGAAATTCCAAACTCTCCATCTTCAATAAAAACAAGGTGGACGGCTGGAGTTATCGTGGGCGATGCTCAACACATGCATGACCAAGACAGATATAAAATAAGAGAAATGAGCACGAACGGTGAAAAATTGTCAGTGATGTTTGACGCCTACGATAAGCAATGGGTGGGCAGTTTCAGCTTTTACCGAGAAGAACGACCTGGTCTCGATTCTCATCAGCAAGAATGCTTCCCTTCTGGCGGAGCCTCAACTATTGGCACCTCAGTTTGCCCTTATAGCTCTTCAGATTTTAATTCTATAGAGAGTATAATCGCCTCTATAGGAGTGAGATGGAATCCTCATCGATGGTGGTCATGGACAACGGGTCTTGGAATTGGGCAAAAGAAATTTTCCATCGAGGCATCGGGCCCAGAGT
>JAGRAY010000223.1 GCA_020434375.1 Bdellovibrionales bacterium
GGGGGCTTTTTGCCTGCCCCTATAATAGAAAAGGAAAAAGATGGGTCAACTGCGTCGCCAAGCGGCTGGTCTAAAATTGTAATGAAACTAAGCCCTCGGTGATGAGCAATATCTAAATGGAATGCACGTAGTTTGTTAGAATTTACAAATCCAAGGTTAGGGAACACGCGGCATGTGCGCTATCAGGAATCTTTTGGGTTTTTGTTGGTTGCCATCGGGCTCTTTGTTTTGATTGCTCTGGTGACATTTGGAATCACCGATATGACTAAACTCGACGAAGGGGCAAGGCCCCTGCAAAATCTTGGAGGACCTCTGGGAGCAAGAACAGCGTTTGTTCTTTTTTACCTCTTCGGGATCGTAAGCTTCTTGTTTTCCTTTTCTGCCCTTTTGGTTGGATTGTTAATTGCACTTGGGCTTATGAGGAGACCCAAAGTAAAACATATCATCGCTTTTGTTCTAATGATTCCAGTGCTGACGGGCGCCAGTGAAATTTTATACCCAGAGCTATTTAATGTTTTTCTACCCAATGGAATTGGTGGATTAGCCGGTCACTTGATTGCACAGGGCCTTGCAACTCTCATAGGCAAAGGCGGGGCAATGATCGTGCTTGCACTTACGGGCGTATTGGCTCTTATTCTGACTGGCAACTTGACGACATCAGGAAGTAAAACCCTGGGTTCGGGTCTTGACGTAGTCATAGGAGAACTGCCTCCCAGTAAAAACGACCGGCAAACCCAAGAAAAGCCTAAAAAAACAAATGGGAAAAAAAGGGTTCCTAGATTGTCCGATGCAGAAAACAACATAGTGCAACCTATTTTAGATTTTTCTTCTAATGTTCGAAAGCATTCAAAACCAAATCTAAAAAAATTTAAGCCTTCGATACCTATGACGAATGACGACAAAGATTTTAGTGAGTTATCTCGACAACTGGAGGAACACTTAGAAACTTTTAAGATCCAGGGGAAAGTCAGCCGCGTTACAAAAGGTCCTGTGGTAACCACTTTCGAGTTTCAGCCGGCACCAGGAACCAAAGCTGCAAAAGTTACTGGAATTGGAGAAGACCTAGCTCGCCTCCTTAAAAAAACGAGCCTAAGAGTCATTCCCGCACTGCCGAGAACTGATGCCATTGGCTTTGAGATTCCTAATGAAGATCGTAGTACTATCAAATTTGACACAGTGGTTTCGGCGCGAGAATTTAGTTCCAAAGATATCAAGTTACCCATTGCTTTGGGAGTGGATACTTTCGGAAACCCAGTTGTGGCAGATTTAGTAGATATGCCTCATTTACTAGTAGCGGGTACCACTGGGTCGGGAAAGAGCGTATTTCTTAATGTCATGCTATCGGGTTTAATTTGCAAAAATACGGCAAAAGAACTTCGCATGGTTATTCTCGATCCAAAGATGGTTGAGCTGGCAGCGTATAACAAGTTGCCTCATATGGCTTGTCCGGTTGTAAATGATGTGCAAAAAGATGGTCTTTTAATACTCAATGCCGTTGTGGAAGAGATGGAAACACGCTACCAAAATATGGCAATTGTTGGGGCGCGAAATATTGAAGCGTTTAATAAAACTATTCGTTCTCAAAAAAAGGCAGACTTTGATGATTTTAGTGGAAAATGGCAAACGCTTCCTTATGTTTTGGTTTTGGTCGATGAATTTGCAGATTTAATTATGAGTTTAGGTAAAGAGGCTGAGCTTGCAATCACGCGACTGGCACAAAAGGCAAGAGCCGCAGGTATACACCTAGTCATTACAACGCAAAGACCATCAGCAGATATTGTAACAGGTTTAATTAAGTCGAATTTTACAACGCGCGTTGCTTTTCGCGTATTAAGTGGTGTTGACTCCAGAACTATTTTGGACCAAACCGGAGCAGAAAACTTGCTTGGAAAAGGAGATCTACTTTTTCAAAGCGCAGCAGGCACACAAAGATTGCACTCTGCCATACTAGAAGACAGCGAAGTCGTAAAAATAGTTAAGTCGTGTAAGTAAACCAATATAGTATTTTAAATTTTGGAAGATTGTCGTATGGCGACTTGGAGCGTAGAGACGGAGCCAGTAGGCAACTTCCAAAATTTATCTCGGTGTTTCAACCTTTATTTAATTTACTATAATATATTGTTGGCAAAACTACCGATACGGGGACATGGCTGGATCTAGCTTGAAAAGATCAATGGCGTTGGTGCCAAGAATTTTAGACCTGGCATCGTTTGGAATGGTCATGTCGTTTACAAATTTGAGATAAGATTCCATTGAAGAAATGGGCCAGTCGGTTCCATAAAGAAGTTTGGCAGGCTCCATGCCAAAAGTAACCATTTCTTCAAGCTGCTTAACCATGTATTTTTCAAAGCGGTCATTAAAATTACCCAACACCAATCCTGATATGTCG
>JAGRAY010000224.1 GCA_020434375.1 Bdellovibrionales bacterium
GGCCGTCTTTATCGCCACCTACCCAAGTACGAAGCGCCAATGATATATTATTTTGTTTAGCCCACAAGAATGTCTTAAGAGAGTTGTCCGTTAAAACAAAATCAAAAATATGAGCAGCCTCATCTTCAACTCTAGGTTTGCTTGCTCTTGCCATTGGTACATCGAGTAACATTTTTAAAAAATGTAAAAGTACTGCCCGGTGTGATTCTTCAATAGAAGCAGATGTTTCTAGCGCCTGCTTGAGTACGCTCCGAATTAACTTAAATAGGGCTAAAATATCTGGACTTCTTGCCTCAGTTGGATGAGAAGTCACAACAAAAATGATTTCTTCGGGCATTGAAGTAAACTTTTTATGTGCATTTTTGCTCAACCGATGAGAACGGTAGGTGCTCTCACATGCATTAATTAACTCGAGCATACACGCATAGCTATGAGCTATTTCAAATTGTTCTTTTGGTGATAATTGATCTAGGCTTTTATACAGTTCTCTTAGAACTTCATATACTGCATTTGTGCTACTTGATTTATGCTTCAATTTTGACAAAACGCGCCTGAGATTTTCAACTCTGTGATACATCTTCACTCCGTATTTTTCGCGAATGGCAATGCCTAAAATTGAAACAGATGAATTAACGAGCTTTTTTAAGGGCTGTGGTAGGTGTTTTTTCACCAGCACCTAAGGAAACAATCTTTCATTCAACGGGGTACTCTTTAGAATTTGTGACTCAAGCGTACATAGTTGTGCCCATCTCGATTTTAGATCCTCAAATTCAAACAGTTTGAGAGCTTGATCCAAATAACCGTACCAATGCCCTTGCTCGCTCAAATAGAGATCTTGGTAAAAGATTCTCCAATCTGAAGAATCATGATGTTTCGATAGTAACTGAAATCGCTCTTGCCCTCTTTTTTCAAAGATTGCCGAGATTAGGATTCTATCCATTAACCTGTCCTTCGAAGATGTTCGAACGGCACCTTGCATTTGAAGAGTGTAATAACTTTTTTGATCGGGTAAAAGTTTAAAATTACTTTTAAGCATTCGACTAAATAAGTTTCGAAAATGCAAGATTTCCTGTTGAGCCACATTCGATACAAATGATACAAGGTCTGTTAGATTTGGATAGCGAACAACGAAATCCATTGCTGCTGCCGCAGCCTTTCTTTCATTTGACGCGTGATCCGCCAAAAAAGACGAAAAATGCAGTTGAACGCAGTCTACCCATTCCTTTGGTGTCTCATACGCGAAGTTATTGAAGTCTAAATCATTTGGTGTTTTAGTGCATTTGCTAATGGCATCTATCACAGTCATTATACCTGCTTTTAATGAATTTGACTGGATTTGTCACACTCTTAGATCTTTAACGGAAAGCTACGAGTCATATAGGTCTTTGGTGACAAGTCCTGGGACTGTGAGAGTTATTGTTATTGTTAATCAGCCACAACAAATTTGCCAATCCCCGACAGAAAATAACTTAGATACTTTAAATTATCTAAAACAGCTCACCCTACCCTTTCTGCTCATTGCGTTAGACCATACAGATGGTTTGAAAAATGGTGTAGGTGAAGCCCGATTCAAAGGTGCTGACTATGCTATAGAATCTTTTGACCTCTCGGAACAAGACCTTGTTGTTTCGTTGGATGCAGATTGCACGGTTCATAAAGATTATTTCTCAGCATTATTTAAGTTATATGCATTACCCTATGCAGGTTTTACGTTAGGTTTTGAACATCGCTCATATGATGGCATTTTGCCAAAGCCAATGATCATCTACGAACTTTACCTTCGATACATGAAATGGGGTCTGTCTAAAGCACGATCTCCTTTTGATTATTATACCATTGGTTCTTGCCTCGGAACGTCCGTTTATTATTACAAACTCTCTGGAGGCTTTCCAAAAAAAACGGGCACTGAAGATTTTCATTTTCTAAACAAATTGCGAAAGCTAGGTCCTATTCAACACGTTCCAAAAACATTAGTATATCCTTCTTCTCGCATTTCAAACCGTGTTCACCTTGGTACGGGGTATTTTTTGGGCCAATACCACAACGACCAAGATCTGGGAATCACGATTCCATCTTGTTCAGATTTTGGCATTCTGGGACAAGTACTGAAAAAATTAGACGACTATTACGACCATCCTAGCGAAGTTGAACGTTGGTTAAGATTGCATTTTGAAGTGTTTTTTTTCAAAAGCCAGGTTTTTTCCAAAATATCCACGGTTGCGCAACACTCTAAAACGCGAGAAAGCTATCAAAAGAAGCTATTACAGGTATTCGATGGCTTTCAGACACTACGACTTTTAAAATATTTAGCCATGAAAAACAGTCGTTCTCTCGAATCCCTTATAAAAGAGGTGGGTCACGCACTTGAAACAAA
>JAGRAY010000225.1 GCA_020434375.1 Bdellovibrionales bacterium
CCCGATGTGAAGGGGATCGAGAATTGGGTTGACCAATAGGTTTTTTTTGTTTAGGTCGCCCACGTAGCTCAGTCGGTAGAGCACTTCCTTGGTAAGGAAGAGGTCATCGGTTCGAATCCGATCGTGGGCTCCATAGAGTGTATAGAGATGAAAAAAGAGAGGAAATATGGCTAAAGGAAAGTTTGAACGAACAAAACCTCACGTAAACGTGGGAACAATTGGTCACGTCGACCATGGTAAGACAACACTGACGGCAGCAATTACAAAGGTGCTTTCTACGAAAGGAATGGCCGAATTTAAAGCTTACGACGATGTTGCGAAAGCCGATGCGAAGTCATTTCGAAGGGATCCAACGAAAATTTTGACCGTTGCATTGTCTCACGTCGAATATGAATCAGACAAGAGGCACTATGCGCATATCGACTGTCCAGGTCACGCGGACTATGTGAAAAATATGATCACAGGTGCAGCACAGATGGACGGCGCAATCTTAGTTGTGAGCGCAGCCGATGGTCCGATGCCTCAAACAAGAGAACATATTCTTTTGGCAAAACAAGTTAATGTTCCTGCGATTGTTGTGTTTTTAAATAAGTGCGACCTTGTAGACGACCCTGAATTGTTGGATTTGGTGGAGCTAGAAGTTCGAGAGCTTCTCAAAAAGTATGATTTTCCAGGAGACGATATTACCGTTATCCGCGGTAGCGCCACAAAGGCCATTGAGGATCCAAGTGGAGATGGCGGAAAACCTATTTGGGACTTGGTCGCAGCGTTAGATGCCAATATTCCAGAACCGGTTCGAGATATCGATAAGCCGTTTTTGTTGCCAGTTGAAGATATTTTCTCGATTGAAGGTCGTGGCACAGTAGTGACTGGGCGAGTTGAACGAGGAATTATCAAAGTCGGAGATGAATGCGAGATCGTGGGAATTCGTCCAACGCAAAAAACTGTTGTAACTGGTGTCGAAATGTTCAAGAAGATTCTTGATCAGGGTCAAGCAGGTGACAACGTTGGCGTTCTTCTTCGAGGAACAAAGAGAGATGATGTTGAGCGCGGTCAAGTGCTTTGCAAAGCTGGATCCGTGACACCTCATAAGAAGTTCAAGGGCCGAGCGGTCATTTTAACCAAGGAAGAAGGCGGAAGGCATACACCATTTTTCAAGGGGTATCGTCCTCAGTTTTACTTTAGAACAACAGACGTTACTGGTGTGGTTACATTGCCACCAAATGTTGAAATGGTTATGCCAGGCGATAGTATCGACGTAGAAGTTGATCTTATTGCACCCGTAGCCATGGAAAAGGAAGTTCGTTTTGCCATTCGTGAGGGTGGTCGAACGGTCGGTGCGGGAGTTGTTACAGAGATTTTGGATTAATCGAAATCCGTTAGGAACTGAGGGGCCAGGTTGTTGACCTGGCCCCTAAAGGTTTTAACTTTTAGAGAAGTTTTTGAATATGGAAAACGACAAGAAGTGGATATATTTAAGCTATGTGATTGCAACCCTGATTTTATCGTGGGTTGTCAATCAGTTTTTGCTTTTGTTTGTAAACTACTTTCGAGTCTCGAATCCAATGCTTCTCGAGGTACTTCCGGCTTCGGCTGTTGTTTCTCTTGTGGCCGTTTCGGTTTTTGTATTTTTTTACACGCGTCAGGCGAAAGTTCAAAACTACTCTCTGGAGGTATTTCAGGAACTTAGAAAAGTCACATGGCCCACAAAAAAAACAGCCTATCTTTCAACGATAGTTGTAGTTATTACGGTTATTTTTATGGCGGTTGTTTTGGGGTTTTTCGACTGGATGTGTACCAGTTTTGTTAATTTTATTGTTCGTGCTTAAGAGGCGATAGAAGGTGAGCATGTTAAACGAAGAAGTAAAAGTAGAAGCACAACAAGAGGCAGATCAACCATCTACTGAAGAGTCAGAACACGCAGCGCTGATGAAGTGGTATGTTGTGCATACTTATTCGGGGCACGAAAATAAAGCAAAAAAAAGTCTCGAGGAACGAATTAAGTCTTTGGGAAAGGAAAAGTTTTTTTCTGAAGTTTTGATTCCCTCAGAAAATGTTGTTGAAATGGTTCAGGGCGAAAAGAAGACGTCGACGAGAAAATTTTTTCCCGGTTATATTTTGGTCAAAATGGTTTTAAACGACGATATGTGGCATCTCGTTAAAGACACTCCAAAAATTACAGGTTTTGTCGGAGCCGGGAAACGTCCTGCGCCTGTTCCAGAGCAGGAAGTTAAAAAGCTAACGAAGCAGATTTCTGAAGGAACGCTTCGCCCGAAACTCAAAACGACCTTTGAGAAAGGCGAAAGTGTTCGAGTGATTGAGGGACCTTTCCAGAATTTCAATGGTTTGGTAGATGATGTAA
>JAGRAY010000226.1 GCA_020434375.1 Bdellovibrionales bacterium
AGAGGTTTGAGAGTTTAGCGTCACAAAATTTACCTTTAGAGGAAGAGACGCGAGTCCCAGCAATGAAAAAGAAGCACTTCAAAGTCGGCTCCTCTTTTTTTTGTACTCCTTGCGAAAAACCTCTACAAAGTGTTTGAGATGTAAGTAGAAAGGATAGACCTCAAGAAGATCCTCGCGTTCCCGAATCCATTCGTGGCCAAGAAATATATCTGTATTTTTTAGTAGCTCTAGTCGCGTTAGCCGAAAGTCCGATTCACTCAAAGAAGCCATTCTTTCGGTACTATCAAAATCAAGTGTAACTCCTGATTTACTAAGAAATTTGTCATAATGAAAACCATCACTCAAAAGGTTTGATAAATTACGATACAGTGATAGTTGCATCGTCGCGCTACCTGGGTATTTTGGGAATCGAAGCTCTTTCGCAACAAAGTCTGTACCATTTAATGTGACGACATGTGTTTTTGTCGGATATTGATCTTTTGCTGTTTCCATAAAGCAATGAAAGCTGACAAATTCGGTTGGCATATGCTTATGCCTTATTTCTTTGTCATGCTCTTTGTTCTCTGAATCTTTTTCTTGAGACCTTCCATCGTCCATCTCTTTCAGCAGTGTATTTAGTTTTGTCAGTTCACGACCAATTTGATACCGCCGCAACACGGTTTCCACCTGAGGTAATGCACTTTGTTCTTTGAGAAACCTAATAGGATCTTTAGCTAATCGCTCACAAGAATCCGCAGGGGAATTCCAGTGAATGGTAAATTCCTTACAAAAACCAACCGTATCTTTAACCCTGGAACTAAAGAGTAGCTGTCCTGTGGCATGATCTAAAACCTTACTCACGCCTCTTGGATCATCTGGATCCACATAGATAGAGTTTGGCATTTTTTGATATTTTTCAATGCATCGGTCTGGTGAAAATATGTGATGATATTTAGCAAACATCCAATGCTCGGGATGAGGAAGGTTAGTCCAGATGTGATGAGAAGCTCTTGGAAAACCCATAATCGTTTGCTGCAAGTTTTCGTACAAGATTTCAATATTTTTAGTTTTCGCATCAAACTTATCTAAAGCCACTTCATAAGTTTTAGCTGATGCTTCTGTCTGAACATCATCAGAAAATTGCGCTAAAAGTCGCCACATATAATGTAGATACGGTTCGTCTTTTCGTCTAAGCATACAGACTTTATCTTCAAATTCTTTTTCTTTTGGCTGGCACGATCCTAGATCTTTGGTATAGCCCAATTCATAGGCTCGCATTAAGAGGCGGCAACCAGCCTTTTCAGGTTCATCGAAATTGACCTCACCTTTTTCGGGACAATAGCGTTGCCCTGCCAAGTTCATTCGCTTAGGAAATTCTTTGATAAAATTAAAAGAGCGATTAGGAATTGAAATAAGACCTACAATAAAGAAGATAAGCATATAAATAAATCGTTGCACATGGGGCTTGATTTCCTTCGTTTCTTTTGAAGGGTTTTTTCCTATCGTAATAAAGTGGCTTTTATAGTTTAAAAGTAGCGTCTCGTCGTGACCGATGTCGTGGTGATTTTCTGCATAAATTACCTCATGCGCACTTGGCGTATGAAGTCGCAAAAAACGATAAACACCAACCCCCAAAAGAACTGCAAAAGCACTCAGGAAATATGCAACTTGTGAATTAAGGTTACTAATATATCCATACCGTAATACATCTTTTTGTATACCGATAAGAATGGTTACGTACAGTAATGCAACCGCAGAAACAGATTTAGTGCCAAAACGAACGCGCATTAGTCCTCGGCTTGAAATGCATTGACTAGTTTGTCTTCAATCGTAATGCGCCGATTTTTGGCAGATGCATTTCGAATGGCTTCTCTTTGAATTTTCGAAAGGCGCCCAGAAAACTTCGGAACTTCTTGATCAGGGGAGTTATCTGCATGGGTACAAAGAACGATATGATCAGCAGTCTTCGAACTATATTTTAGAATCTCCTGGTAGGCACTAAAGGCTCTACTGTATCCAAGTTGGAAGTTTTTATTTTTACTCCCAGTGCTATCCGTGTGACCATGAATCACCAATAGTCTCTTTACCAACCCGCCTGTCTCGAAGTTTAAAATTTCACCAGAGTCATCTTGAAAAAGTGTTTTGAAAACTTCTTTTCCACTTTTACGCAAATCGGTTTTACCAGGAGAAAATAAAACATCGCCTGGAAGATTAATTGTCCGGGCAACTACGTCTCCTACAGTTTCACTAACACCCACATCTTTACCTTGATTGATTGACCAAAGAATAACAAAAAACACCATGACGATCGTCATGAGATCCATATAAATCGTCTGCCAGGCAGCA
>JAGRAY010000227.1 GCA_020434375.1 Bdellovibrionales bacterium
ATAAAAAATATTCTCATCGTTTGATGGATTTTAACAACGACCCTAATACCAAATTCGAAGATATTATTAAAGTATTGAAGATTACTAGAAATCCGTATCCGCGGATAGAAGAGCGAAAAAACTTTCTTAATCAGGACAGTGTTGTCAAAGCAAGAGTTCCAGAATTCACCCACTGAGTGAAGCGTCATTTTCTATAAATTTAGACAGAGCTGACATTGAAAATAGAATTTGGTAAATAGCTTTTTAGTAACACCAAGGAGCCTCGCTGATGAAATTTGAGATAGAGCCATTTAGCTATGTACCTTCAAAATCTGTACTGAATAAGATTAAAATAGTACCTAGCAAAGAGAAGCTTACAGCAGCTGCTGGACTAGGCACGGTGGTAGAAATTTTTGATCAATCGGGATTAAGGGATCAATTTATAAAATGTTTGCCTGAGCGTAAGAGTTCAAGATCTATTGGTTCCTACAAATTAGCCTTAAATATGTTGTGTGGTTTTATTCACGGATTTGATTGTTTAGATGATTTTGACCATATGAGTGAGGAGCACGCCCTAAAAGCCTTATTTGGCGAAGAGACTCCCGCGGCCAGGACATTGGGAGATTTTTTACGAGATTTCAGTGCTGAGAATATTTCAGATTTAAACAGGTTTTTATCTCGCATGGGCTGGAGCCTACTTCATTCCCTGCAAGAGAGCTTGCCCGAGGAGTTTAAACCCAATGAGGCTTGTTTGGATATAGATTCCACCGATCACCCTCAAAGCGGGAACAATATGGAAGGTCTTGCGTGGAACTATAAAAACCACTGGTGTTTAGATTCTCAGGTGGTATTTGATCAAATGGGATTTTGCCGTGGTTTTGATTTGCGTGAAGGTAATACCAAGTCAGGAGTGGGAGCGGATTGGCTTTTAGGGCAAGCTCTTAATGATGGGAAGAAACAATACGTTCGTAAATTTGAAGGAAGAACAATCGTTAGAGCGGATAGTGCCTATTGCAACCAAGATGTCATTAAAACTTTGGTAAAAAAAGGAGTTTTATTTACCTTAACAGCTCATAATGGAACGACCCACTGGAAAGACGAGTTTGAACAACAAGGTTTAAGTTGGACACCATGGGTGTACACAGATCAACAAAAAGAGTTATCCGAAAAAAAGGGTAAAGAATTGCCACAAGTGGAACTGGCTAGGTTTCATTGGTCTCCCAAGTGGTCACAGAAAGAAGAATCTAAATTAGTATTTCCGATCATTGTTAAGCGCACATTGAATAAAGAAAGATTTGAAGAGGCTCGGCGTAAAAGTAGCCAACTGCGATTAATGCAAGACGATGGTTACTTGAAAGAGGATCCTTATGATTACTATGCCATCGTCACCAACTATCCCTTGGATTTAGCAACAGATAAAGTTGATCAAAATGACAAAGCCAAAAAAGTGAAAAGATACAGTTTACAGGAAGTAATGGCTCGCCATCAAAAGCGCGGAGCTATGGAAAATTTCATACGTGAGGAGAAGTATGGGTATGATCTTAAACACTTTCCCTGTCAAAAACTCAACGCCAATAGGGCTTACGGATTATTGGCCATGGTGGCGCATAATCTGCTTCGATGGGTGTCGGTGATGATGAGACCTGAAAGACCTCATTTTTCAAAAAAACTACGTAAGCGTTTTGTATTTCATGCCGGTAAAGTCGTAAAAACAGCTCGGCAAACATTTTTGCAAATAGTTGAACAAGGCTACAAGGAGGTTCGTAAACTCAGAGAGGTTTGGGGGTTTGAACCGGAAAGAATTCCCCTACAAAATTCCTCAGCGTAGAACTAAGTCTGAGGACTGGAGTCAGATCTTTGAAAACCTAAAAACCAAAGGAGGATTGTGTGAAGCAGTTCACTTGGAGAAAGGTGGGCGAGGATTTGAATCTGCGACTGGCTCCGAATAAGGAGCTGGCTACCAACAAAATACGCCCCGAATGAAAGTCGAATCCGACTTAAAAGGATGCTTGCGCCCCGAAGGTGAGCCCGCGCATAAGAAGTCCACGCACCAGAGAGGTGGTGATACAGATTTTGGACAAATTTGTCCGTTCACTTTTCCTAAATGGAGAAGTGTGAAATTTTAAATTCTATTTTTCCTAACAAAACACGTTTGACGCGTTTAATCCGCGGATCCGGGAGGAATTAAAGCAAATTGAAAATAGTTTTAGTGACTCCGTTCGAGCGCTTGCCTTAAAAGGAGGAAACGGTTTAGAGTCAGCTATTTCTATGTTGG
>JAGRAY010000228.1 GCA_020434375.1 Bdellovibrionales bacterium
AATAAGTTTTCTTCAAGGTCATATATAGACGGGATCATATACATTTGTCCTAACCATGCAATCATAGATCTTGTTGGCGGTGTATATTCAAATCGAATCAAATCCTCGGCTCGAAGAATTCGGCAATATGGGGAATATTTTTTGTTGTTTACAAATTCCTTTATGCCCTCATTTGATGCAGATATAAAAATGTTTTCCACTAACGGCAAAACCATAAGTTTAAAAACATGGGTGAACACTTTTGAAACAAATTTGTGGCAAAAAAGAAGAAATGAAATGTTCGCACTTCAGCGCCAAGGCGCTGAAGTCTAAAACGTGATTAGTTGTATGATTCATTCTTGAAATTCTTGTTATTTTAAACATTTAACCAGTCCTGATCCGCCTAATTTACCCCTCTAAAGCTCCGTGACCACTCCCACCCAACATCTACGATTAAGTACTTTGTACTTTGATTGGAAGTGGTCACGGAGACGGGGCATAGCGGCGGATCAGGGTTAAATAAATAGGAGATTAGGATGAGTAAAATTAGGAAGGAAAACTTGTCTTTTATAAGTGGAAATTCCGTTGTAGACTCTAAGCTAGATAATGATTTGCTCTTTGAAAATTTCATAGCGCCTGAATATGTCAATACTGGATTTGCAGCGAGACTGCTTGGCATTTCGGAGAACGCTTTACGGATAAAAGTGTGCAGAGGAAAAATTCCTGCATATAAATTCGGAAGGTGTCTGCGATTTAAAATGTCTGAAATCAACAATCTCTTCTTGCCAAAGGAGTAGAATATGGCGATTTCAAAAAAGTTAGTTAATGGTAGAACTGTATATGATGTATTCGTAAAAATTAGAAACAACACTGGCAAACAAGTGAGTCGAAGACGTCGCGGAATCATGTCTGAGCGAGAAGCAAAAAAAATTGAATTCGAGTTACGATATGAACTGAGTAATGAAAAGACGCGGATATTGTGGGAAGACTGGTTCAGCCAATGCTTAGAGCGGTTACGTTTAGAGTATAGGCATTCAACCTGGCTTAATTATCAGACGATTGTAACAAAATGGGTGTCTCCCATTTGGAATGGAAGATTCCTTGATGATATTACAACTTCTGATGTCCACGAATTAATCTTCGACAAGATACATGGAGTATCTTACTGGCATAGACGAAACATTCTCAAAATCATACGCCGCCTTTTTGGCATGGCTGTTGATGATGGAGTGATTCTTAAAAACCCGACTTCACGAATTAAGGTGAAAGTACCTGAATCGGTGCAAAAGGTCCTTGCTCCTAAAGAGATTGAAATTCTTCTTAGAGAGGCAAAGGCAGTTGGGCATCGCTACTATGAGATCTGGGCACTTGCACTTTTGACAGGCATGAGAAGCGGAGAATTGTTTGCACTCAAGTGGTCCAATGTGGATCTTGAT
The DNA here is from genome assembly GCA_020434375.1 of Bdellovibrionales bacterium. Classification (GTDB taxonomy): domain Bacteria; phylum Bdellovibrionota_G; class JALEGL01; order JALEGL01; family JAGRAY01; genus JAGRAY01. The sequence goes on from JAGRAY010000228.1 coordinate 1,416, forward strand.
GCTGGTTTTTTGCACGTAACCAACTCGTGGACAAGACGAGATGGGTATGGGCCTACAAAGTCAGCAAAAAACCGAGTGGTTCCATTATCGAAGCCTTGCGATACGTTTTTGCGAGAACTTCGATTAAAAAGAGGTGGTGAAGAATTTGTACTTCCACACCTTGAAGAGTGGGCCAGAGGCGATCAAGCCAAGGTTTTAAAGGCATTTTGTAGAGGGCTTGGCATCACAGATATCAAGTTCCATGATCTGCGAGCCACCTTTATAACCCAAATGCTCAGAAATGGTGTGGCTTTGGCTAAAGTGATGGCCATTGTCGGTCACAGTGAGCTGAAGACCACTCAGGGGTATTTAAGACTCTGCGGACAGGATGTTAAAGGGGCCACAGATGATCTTGGAATCGACCTTCCAGAAGATGTGGTAGCTGCAAAAGTGTTGTCTATAAAAAGGAGCCAGTGATTTTATGGTAGCCACTGGTAGCCAAGGCGTATATGATGTGTGTAATTACGAGGGGTTAAGTGGCCTGACGTCACCCGCCCCATTTTTTTTAGAGATTAAAATACCGGAAATAGCAAAATCAAAAATACCAAGAACTGTAAGTAATTAATAATACTGACAGGGGTTTGGCGTCTTTCAATCAAAGTTTCGTGAAATATTACGAAATGTCGTGAGTTTGCTTCTTTTTGCTTCTCGTTTGCTTCTTTTTGCTTCTTTTTAAATAGGGGCCTATTCGGGCATTTCTATGCCCGAAACTTATCCATTTACGGGTCTGGCCACAGTTGGTTTTGCGGCATACACTAATTATCAATGATGAAT
>JAGRAY010000229.1 GCA_020434375.1 Bdellovibrionales bacterium
AGCGTTTCCACCAAATCAGCGGTTTTCACGGCCTCAACTAACGTATTAAAACTTCCCGCATTTGCTGCCGTGTCGACAATATCCGGATGTTTATCCATGTTTTCATGAGACCCCCCAAAGCTAGCCATTGGAAGAGCTAAGAGAGCCATCAGAGTTAATTTTAATTTCGCCTGTTTCATGTGTTTTCCTTTATTCTAGAGGTTGGTAAAATTCGTTCAAAACGTTCATTTGGTCGTCATCATGTTCTATTGTTTTCTCCAAGTCAATTGAAAAATATCGTGCAGCGCTTTTTTCGATAATATCCTGATATTTATGATAAAAAATATAACTGGCGTTGAGTTGGTCGTACTTGAGAAATGCTGATCAATATGCTAATAATCGTTCATAACAGTCATGTCTGATATGTTGTCACCAAAGCAAGTTGCCATGGCGATCGGGGTGAGCGAAGCTTCGATCAAGCGCTGGTGCGATCAAGGACTTCTTCGTGCTACCCGAACGATGGGTGGCCATCGTCGTCTTTCTCGAGCCGACGTTATTCAATTTTTAAAATTCGATGGCATACCCCTGGTTCAACCAAGTGTTCTAGGTCTGCCGTCGATGACGGGAAGCACAATAGAAGTTTCAATTCATGTTGCAAGTCATTTGACCGATGCCTTAGCTGCGGGGGATCAAGAACGAGCGCGATGTCTTGTGATCAATTATTTTTTGTCCGGAAAATCCGCTGTTGAAACTTTTGACGAGGTTATCGCTCCAGCATTTCATAATTTGGGCGAGCAATGGAAGTGTGATCGACTAGACATCTTTGAAGAAAGACGTGGATGTGAGATAGCGCTCACAATACTCCGAGAGTTGGAGTCTTTGATTCCAGAACCGGTTCAATCGATGGGTTTAGCTGCGTGTGCAACGCTTCAAGATGATCGTTACCAAATTCCTCTGGCCATGGTGAGCATGGCTTTGAAAGAATCAGGCTGGACAGTCGAAAAACTTGGTACCCATCTACCTGGTAAATCTTTGGAAAAAGCTGTGGACATACTTAAACCAAAAATATTTTGTGTGAGCGTGTCTCACATCAGTTTACTCGATCGCCTTCGTGATGAACTTCGTAGTCTCCACAAAAAAATCAAAACAGTCGGGGGTACACTTATTGTAGGTGGGCAGGCTTTAAGCGATGATATTCGCAAAGAGCTATTTTTCGATGTCTTTTGTGATGATCTAAAACGTTTGGAGAGTTTTGTTAAAACACATAAGGTTTAGTGAACAAGTTGTTCTATAAAAAGTGTTGGTGCTCCGTCGAAATCTATGCGACAACCAAAAGAAATGCCGCACGCGGAAATTAACTATTCAAACGACATCAGTATCGATTTTAATAAACTATTCGTAGCCATCGAAAATACAATCAACCAACTTGATCCAAGTGCGGGAATTTGTAAATGCCGTGCTTATCCAAGCGCAACGTATCGACATACACATGTTTTAGTGACAGTTTCACTATTGATAAAATCACATCGTGACGAAGTATTCACACAAGAGCTCATGAAGGCTCTGGAATTAACTATTAAAAGTCATCTTAAAAAGACTTGTTATTTTTCTCTATTAATTACTTATAACCCATCTCAGTACATCACCAATCACCACAATCCGTCTCCATCCTGATACTCAAGAAATCTCGACCCAAAAAATATCTTGATTAGAAGTGGAAGATGAGTACTTTTTCTGCCGCCTCGAAAAAATACCTACTTCCTCTTGATGCGAAGAGTAGAGGTGTCAAATAGAACTTGGTAGCCGTTTCACATCAGTACAAATAACTTAGAAGTTCTTCGAAAGAGTAAACCCATTTGTCGCAGTTTTTGAGGTAGGTACGATGGGGACAATTCTAATTTTTTTATTTTTAGGTATGAGCGCCCCTATTCCCAAACCACAAATGCCACCGCCAGTACCACCTATATCAAGCCCAAGAGCTACAGCGCCAGCAACAGGAAAACCGACGTAGCCCTCGGTACAGGGTTCATTGTTTGAGTTGGCCACGTACGTACCTAAAATGATAGACGTGATAACACCTCCTATGGCTGCTCCGATTCCCATGCCCATTAGTGCATATGAACCTTGATGGCGTTTGCCAGTACCCACGATTTGTGTGATATCACTTCCGCGATAGGCTACGAGTTTGTCATTTAAGTCGAGATCACTTTCAAAGCCTTTCACGTGCAAGCTTATATCACAACT
>JAGRAY010000022.1 GCA_020434375.1 Bdellovibrionales bacterium
TGGGATTCCTGGTTTGTTTTCAAGCACTTTTTTCAACGCACTTTCAGATGACACCGAAAAGAAATTTTTCATGCGTTCATTGGAATCTCGAATTTGAAAACTAAGTGACTTCCAGAAATACCATAGAAAGTGAATAGCTATTTTCTTTTCCTTGGCAAAAAGCTTTGCCAGACCACTTTTTTCAATAAATAGTAAGTCTGACTCCAATGTGGCTTGGGCCGAAGTAAATCGCTCTCGACCTGTCATCAAACTGTCATCGCCAAAAAAACTGCCCTTACTAAAACTTGTGTAAGATATGGCTCCAGACGGTGTATCTTTTGTATGTTCAACTCGACCTCTGTGAATGAGGTAGAATCCTAAAATAGGATCTCCTTGATGGTAGACATAGTCGCCTTCACGAATGCTGATTTCTGATGTGAATGGTAAGATGCTTTCCATGTCTTTTGGATCCATATTTCGAAAGATAAGGTGATTTTTAAGTTTTTTTAGGCGTTCAGCATCCAAAGCCGGTATGGTCTCATGTGAATTTATTGACACTTTTGGGTCTTCTGGTGGAGGATGGGAAATTTTAGTCTTTTGGAAATCACCGAGCTTAATAGAGTCAATATTGATACCTAATTTTTGAATTTCTTCCTGCATGTTTTCAAATAGCCGTGTCAAATGAGCTTTTCGATCCTTGACCAATTGATTTCGCTGTTCTTTGGTAAAAGTGGGTATTTTACTCATCGTTTGCTTAATTTTATCTTTGAAAGGACCTTTTTTATTCTTGAAACCTTCACCAGAAATTAAAAGAGCGTCTATCCAACTGATGATAGCTGACAAGGGGTCTTCCTGTCCCATATAGGCTTCGCCTAAAAGACTCAAGACCTGAACTTCAAAAGGATTCAGATCGCGTGCAGTTTCAAGCTCTGAAATAGCTTGAGGATACTCTTTTAATTCTAGGAAGAGTTTGCCAAGGTTATAATAGGGTAGGTACGATCCTTTTTGACTTAACTTGGAAATCTCATAAATTTGTTTGGCTTCTTCGGGGCGCCCACTTCGCATAAGGACTTCGCCTAGACCCTGACATTGATCCACAATAATTTCACTTTGTGTAATATCATCCTCTCCAGTTTCTTGTATAAAATCGGACGGCGATTCCACCGTCTGTTTTTTGAGATTTCTTATACGTCCTAAGTTAATCTTGAGCGCTAAGTTACCGGGGAAAATTTTGCAGGCTGTTTCATAGAGAGAAATAGATTTATCGTACATTCCTTGTTCTGCAAAAGAGTTGGCCAACTGGCATAGGTCATCGACCGATAAATCGAGATCTGTGGAAAGTTTATCATCCGTCTTCTTGCTTTTTGGGATATTCTCTTTACCTATGCTGCTCACACTTTCTAGTTTACTCGAATCAGCTGGGTTAGAATAGAATTTCAATATGGCATTTTCTCACCTTCAATTTAAAGGCTCAAACGAAGAGATGGCTTTTGCTCATGGCGCCGCCACAAGAAAAGCTTCAGCTCAAGGTACCATCAGTTTCTTTGGAGAATTTTTCGAGCACTTATTTTTATTTAGTGCGACAAAATCTTATCAAAAATGGTTTAGAAAAAAGTGTCTGAGGTTAGTTAAAGAACTGATTGAGACACCTTACCTAAAGAAAATACCTAGCGATTATAAAAAAACATTAGACGCCTTTTCAGAAGGCTGCGAAATTTCTAAAGACATCGCCTACCAAGCCTGCGTTATGCCAGACGTCAATATGTATTTATTAGGACAAAGCGTCAGATTTCGAAGAAAGATAGTTCCCACATCCGGGGGCTGCACGGCCTATATTCATCAGCAGCCAAATGGTTCGTGGATTCATGCTAGAAATTTAGATTTTCCGGGTGGTCATTCGTGGCTTCATCATCCGTCAATCATCGAATATACACCGAAGCATGCTCAACCCTACGTCACAATAACGAGTTTGGGCATTGAATCGGGTGGGATTACCGCTATGAATGCTTCCGGAATTACTCTTTCTCTCAATATGAATTTTTCTACAAGATGTTCGTTATCAGGTACGCCTATTACGTTAATAGGCACAGAGGCAATTCAGTACGCAAGAAATATTCAAGAAGCTATAGAGATTATTTGGAACCATAAGGTTGGGTCGGGTTGGACTTTTCTTGTGGGCTCGGCAAAAGAACAAAAAGCATGTTTGATTGAAATGGATGCAAACGAAAAAAGAATTCTATGGATGACGTCGGAGTATCTTCTTCGAACCAATCACTTTAATCATGAATCACTTAAAAAATACGAATACTGGACCAGTTATCGACGCTATCTTGATTCACATCGACGGTTCAATATAACTAAGATGCATATTGAAAATGGAGATTCTGCAGAAGTAGCATTAGCAGATCCAAAGGGCGCTTCTCAAGTTCATACGTTGACATCGGTGGTTATGGATCCCAAAAATTCATTTATTTGTGCTGCCTTCGGAGAAAGCCCAGTTGCGGAAAATAATTTTCGAGGAATTTCAATCTTCAAAAAGGTGATAGAGAACATCGCACCAAACAAATCAATTGAATCAAATTCGCTTCGCGCTCGGCAAAGTTTTGCAAAGGCTTACGAATCCTATTTTCCCTTCAATCAAAGGAAAAAGTGTGAATCTCATTTGGAGCGCGCCATAGTGTTAGATTCTGCGCATTGGGAGTATCCATTTTTGAATGGTGTTTTGCTGCTTCAGCGAGGTTCTCCACACACAGCTATTGGATATTTTCTGGAGGCCTTAAAGAAAAATGGAGATGAAGACTCTTTTGCACTTCGGCATCTTTTTGTGGGTCGTAGCCTGGATCTTTTAGATCGAAGAACAGAAGCACTAAGCTACTATAGAAAAGTTTTGGAAGAGCCAAAATGGAACTCTCGGCACTTTGAAGCACAAAAGAACATCAACAAACCTTGGACAAAGAAGCAAAGTGAAAAACTCTTTATAGATTTTACGATTTCAGATGTTATTTTACTTTGAGTCAAGAACAAAAAAACCATCTAATTTAGGAATCTTATGTTCTCTAATAAAGTGTTCAAAACTATTATCCTCTAGCAAAGGTGAGTGAATGATCAAAAAGGAAACAAACGACTTTCCCATATCGAGTCCCAAACTTTTTACTCTCGAAAACCAAAATATATGATCAAAGTGTTGGTTCAAGAGATCAAGCCAATCTAACCACTGCCTGGGAGACAATTTACGTATTTGTTTAAGATTAAGGCGAATCTGCTTTTGAGAAAGAGCTGTTTTCCAATCTTTTTTAAATAGGTCGAAAACATGATCGTCTTCGCGAACCAAATTAATTTTAAAGAGGCGCAGATTGTCGCTTTTAAATGCCCTATAGATGTCGTCCTCTGGTTCCAGACCTTGAGTTAAAATTTCCCAAAAAACCAAATGTTTGCGATGAGTTTGGTTTGAAATGAGCAAGGCGACATCCGAAAAACTGTATGTGTTTTGTGGAAGGTTTGTGGGTTTTGCTTCGCTTCGATGCAAAATGGGATTTTCGTTTTCAAGTAAAATCCATTTGTAGGTACCAGATCGCCAAGAAAAGCACTCTAAAACACGCTCCAAATGAAGGAGACGAAAGGCCAGTTTGATTTCAGATTCGGTTAATATTTTTTGATGATGAAGTGCGTGTCTAAGTTTTGTTCCGCTGATTCTTGCTTGTGACGAAATTGATTGAATAATTTCCTTTGGAATGAATTTCCATTTTTCAAGAATGTTTTCAAGAGTTTCTTTAGGGTCGGATGTTGAAATTGAAAAAAGCTTTCCTTCGCGAAACAAAATATTTTTTTGTTTTTTGCCACGCTTAAGAACCAAGCGGCCACTTTTTTGCATTTCTGTATATCGCAAAAGTACAGATGCGCCCCCATAGGCATTGATATTTCCCTGATCAATTGGATCTAGTGCAACGTTTGGATGAGGGCATTCCACTCGACCGTCTTTTAAGAATGTCTCGATCCGTTGAAGAAATTTCATAAGGTCAATATCTATGGGATGAAAATCAAATCGACTTGGAATTTCATCATACTCTCTTAAAAAGTATTTACCTTCCATCCAACCAAGAGCATTCAATAACTGCTCTTGAAGTTGAATATCAATAGCGGCACAGAGTTTATCTTTGGAAAGATAGTTTTTAGACAAAATATGATGAACCATGCGATCTTCCCAATCATTTTCCATCGTCTGTGAAACGACGTCTTGTTGAATCTCGACCACATGTCTGGGATCAAGAAAACCACGCTTGAGCACCATATCGATGCCTTCCATAATAAGATTGGATCGAATGCACATGAGGTGTCCCTGAGAAAAAAATAGATGCTTGACTCGTTTGTCCCGTTCGAGGACCAGGCGGCCAGTGAATTTTTGATTGGCAATCCATACTAGTAACGCATAGGAGGGAAGGTCTCGAAGGGAACCAATAGATGAAAAATGAACCGGTAGAGGCGGTTTTAGTATTGAAAAAGAAGGTGACGGATCGTTTGACACAATAGATAGGTCTCCATTAGAATGATATCATCGAGCACGCAAGTATATTGAATTCTTTAATAACATCAATTGATTATGAAGCTGTCGAAGATCTTATTAAAGTGAAATTTATTCAACTTAACAAGGTTGCTTTGAAATGGCTAAATTTTGGGCGCGAGGAAGTAATTTGCTTGGACGAATGTCTAGCGCGTGATGAAGACGAACCGACAGGTAAGAACGAAGATAGGCATTTCAGTGTAGGCTTTTCATCTAGGACAAACGCATGAATCTAGTTTATCTGATTTTCTCATTAGGGTTGATGGTGTCTTGTGGAGGTAGTGGTGGCAGCAATACGGGGCCTGGAGGACCAGGTGCGACTCCAACACCGACAGCCGTTCCCGTACCTCCGGGTGATGGAGATACTGTAGTTATTGGGGAGCCTGGATTATGCATGGCAGGAGATGTTGCAAGAGTAGATTTTGATTCCTCTGGGAAATCTCGTTTTTCATTGGTTTCTTCAAGTACCACTTGCACGCCTGCGAAAGATAATCGAAAAGAAGAGTACACGCTTATTTTGTACAATACCTCCTCAAGTCCTATTAGCTTTCGAATTGATTCGCCTTTATCTGAGACGCCACCCGCGACGCAGACGTTGAGGATTGCGACGGGAAACACACAAGAACCCAGCTTCGTCAAGCCACCGATAAGTTCAATCACCTATTCTACTGGGAAAAATACGATGGACGAAAAAGCGGAAACCTTATTTCGTTTAGGCCCTCAGGCTTTTTCAAGTTCAAACTATTCTAATTTTAGTGGACCAGGAACACGCGTTTTGGTGAATTTGACGATTGGTGACGAAGTTGAATTTAAAGTTAGGTCAGACCCTGGTGATTCTGATGTTTTTACAACAACCTCCGGTGTTCTGCGCGCGCAACAGCCACATATTAATATTTTTGTCGATCGCGATTTGCCCTTTGGAGGTATCAATGCGGACTCTCTGAATTCGACACAACTTTCTAATATTGCTGAGATTTACGAACAAAATATTTACCCCTTAGAATCAGCATTATTAGGTGCACCCTCTGACGTCGACGGTGATGGTCGTATTAATGTGTTGGTTACACCAATCTTAAATAGAGATCTCCAAGTTGCTGCGTATACCGATTCGCGAAACACATTGCCGTTTGATCCTTTGGTTAACCCAGGTTCCAACGAATCTGAAATGATTTTTGTTTATGCGCCAGACTCCTTAGGAAATTTCACTCTAGGTGGAAATGGCATCGATGTTACAACTTATGTTGATAAGGTTTTGAATGCTTGGATTGCTTTTCACTATTCCAAGATTATTAGTTACAACCAACATGTCTTAGTTAGTGGAGGAAGCGCCGAAGATGATTGGATTGCCGACGGAATCGGTGCTCTGATGTCGGATCTTGCAGGGTTTAACATATGGAGACCCAGCGTTTACGTGACCCTAGCTCAACCACAACTTGACGATTTGACGAAGGCTGAAGATTTAGATTTTGCCTCATTTGAAGGTGCAGAATACTTATTTATGCTTTATTACGTACAATCTCAAATCGACACATCGGTTGTAGACGCGGATGCCGATGGATTTGATGATGATCTTGATGTTTTGTCAACGCTTATGACATCGGGATTAGTTGGTCGAGAAAATTTGGAAAATGCAGTTGATTTTAGTTTTGATGCAGATGTAGAAACCGAATTTCAGGCTATATTTAAAGATTGGACGATTGCCATTGCAACCAGTGGAACAAACCGCACCGATCTTCAACAACTGGGTCAAACAGCTGTTAAATATTTTTTCAATCTAAATCCATTGGTATTGGGAACTGGCATTAATGATGCCTCTGGATCATTGCGCGCTGGTGCGGACGGTGGGGTACTGGACGCTATGGCCGGTCAAAATGCTGTGGGCTTGGATCTTAACGATTATCACACTGAAGAAAATACTTTAATTGAAAACGCAGATGAACATGTATATGCACCCGGAAATGAATTTTTTGGTTACGTTGATCCGGTTTCGGCAATGTATGTTCGTCTCAGCGGACTCTTTAGAGCCTCTCAGGTGATATCTATACTTGCTTCAAGCCCGACGCTTAAAGGGTTTATCGTTCGTCGCTCAGATATTGCTTATCCTCATACCTACAGCGAAAGTATCTTTGGTTCTATTGATCAACATCCAGAAGACATGGATACGGCAGGTCCCAATCCTTATTGGACAGGCGAAGGTTTTGCAAAAAAAATTGATATGCAAAGTCTCTATGACTCAACAACGGCGGGTAATATCTCTCAGGATTTTCTAACAATTGTTGGGAAAATAGATACCTCGAGCCAGATTCTTGCATGTCCTGAGGATCTCGAAGCTTGTGCAAGTACGGACGTTCCCGACACCGACAAGTATTTAATTACAATTCCTGATGATGCTGGACGAACAGATGACGGTGACTGGGTTATCACACTGAGGCGTCAGTTCGATGAGGGTTCAGATCGATCAGCGCTCAATCCAATGCTGGCGATTGTATCTTCAAAAGACGTTCCCTATCCTTATATACCGCATCCTATCCGTGATTCAGTGAATGGGACAGGTACAACGGACACGAGGCAGCAATACAGATGGATGACAACCCAACTCATATGTGGAGATGATCAAGCAGGAGGAGACACCGGACTAACCACTAGCGATGCGAGTATCGCATCTTGTGACCCTGGCGCAGAGGAGGATTCGGCTAAAATTATTATAGAAGATGGAGGGCTCGTCGAAAATGATGGTAATTTGGTCGTTAACGATGCTGCTTCACCGTGGGATGGTGATATTCTTGGAGGAGAATGCACTCTGGCTGATCCATCAATGGCCCAATTTTATTCTGGCGTTCAAACGTACCTTCAAACTGGCGGATACGGAACAGGTTATTACGGTGTGACAAGTCTTGAAACCTCACCATCTAGTTTTGGAGGATATTCCTGGAGCCAGAGTTTCATGGAATATCAGTATACCGGCGGTGCATATCCTGATGTTCTTCTTGCTCGAGATTTTCTGGTACCGGTTCCGAATTATCCCTCGATAGACCCAGAAGATATGTATGATCCACGTTCCATTAACTCCTTAACATTAAACTGTCATGTTCAAACTGGAGGCACAGATCCTGATCAGACGCCTGATTCTCCTGACGACTTTTTAACGCCGAGCGAAATTAAAAGGGGTTCGACTCTTGCTGAACAAATTCTAATGGAGATGTCTCGATCTCGATATACGAGTGCGCCGGTCGCAAGTGAGGCTTCGACTTTTGTGGACCCAAAATACGATGATGACGATATTTTTGCCATCAACGGTGATAGCCGAGACGCAGATACGGAATGCAATCAAAGTGATCTTGGTAATAATATGCATGGTTTCACGGTTCGAAAAGGCGAAGGTGCAATATTGTGGGCTGACAGAAATCTTTTAGAACCCCATGTCGCAAATAATTTTAATAATAGTGCCTTGGATCAGTCTATTTATACAGTTGTAAACCCCTCTAACACGGGTAATATTCTATTGTCTCCTGGCAAAAGCTATACACTAATTGTCGGGGGTATCGGCCAAACAAAGGGAAACTATGAAATTAGAATTCGAAAAATGAATCGCAGTCGTATTAGTGAACGAAACCTTCTTCTTGTTGACGCAAACAATATCGTCTGTGATCGAGAATTATGAGTGGCATTGATCACATAGGAATCGCTGTAACCTCTTTGGAGGAATCGTTGGTTTTTTATACGAAAACCATGGGGATGACCCTCGTTGCTATAGAAGAGGTTCCTTCTGAGAAAGTTCGAGTTGCCATTCTAGATTGCGAAGGCGTGCGCATTGAACTATTAGAACCTACCGAGAAGGACTCTGTGATAGCTAAGTTTATCGAAAAGAAAGGGCCAGGTGTTCACCATATGGCTTATTCTGTATCTGATGTAGAAAAGCAAGTTGGGGTTCTTAAAAGCACGCAAGTTAAGCTTATTGAACCAGCACCACGATCTGGTGCTGGAGGATGCACTGTAGCGTTTGTACATCCAAAATCCACGGGAGGCGTTTTGGTCGAATTAGTTGAGCGACCCGAATAAAATAATGAAAGCTTGTCGTATTTTTCTACTTTGTTTCGTGTCAGGCTGCTTTTTTAAAGGAGACGATAGCTTTGTTCTTAGAGGACATCTTATTTCGACGATTCCGCAGGTAAATTTAGTAGGCTCTCCAAAGCCTGTGATCGAAGTTTTTGGAGGATCCTCAGAAGCTTTTACAGTCACTTTTACTGATGACGATTTCGGTTCCACGCGTGTAGCCGTATTACTAAAAGGGTTGAGTGCGAACCAAACGTATATCTTTGAAATTTCTCAAAACGGTATATTAGATCCAGTTCTTACCTTTCCGTATGCAATGAACGGCCTACAAGATATTGATCTGCCAGCCTTGCCCTTAGGCACCATGGAAGCCATATACGCCTTGGCTCAAACTGAGGGTGTGAATCAAGACAAGGTATCAAAAGGAGTTGTGATGGGCCAGGTTTCGTCAAATGGTACGGGATGTTCACCTTTAGTTTCTGTCTCGATTCAAAGCGCGCAAACTTCGATAGGTGCGATCGATGGACCATTCTATTTTGATACAAATGGAAATCTGACACAGAGTCAATTTTCCGATGCAGAGTGCAACTATATATTTTTTAATGTTCCGACTGGAAATTTTACCTTAAGTTTCGCATCCCAATTTTCTTCGGTAGACTCAGATATTGCAGTGACAGCTTTTGCAGGAAAGGTATCCTTTGGTTTAAATCTTCCATGAAGACAGAATGTCAACATTGTCACCGTCAACTTCAAGTTAATATTCAGTTTATTCTTAAAGACTCAATTGAAATAGAATGTCCAGAATGTCATGAATTAACAGAAATTGAAGGCGATAGTGGTCTTATTAAACAGGAACTTGGCGATACGCATCCTATTTTAGTTGTTAGTGATCCTCAAAACAAAACTGCGAATGCTGACTTAACACATAAGTCAATCGTCGTTGATGATATTAAACCAAAAATTTATCAATTTCGAAAGCCTCAAAACAGATGGTCGTGGTCAATACTTCAAATTATTTTCATATTGATTTGTGTTTTAATGTTGGCTGCATACATCTTCTGGAGCGGAAAAAAAGTTTCATCACAATCAACAGTTAAAATCAAAAATACGACGGATAAGCCTGAATCGGTATTACTTTCTCCGGACCATTCGTCAAAGGTATTATCTAAACATAAAAATATAATTGGCAGCAAAATTTCGAATGGGATTTCAAAACCGACTCTCGATTCAGATGATCATTTTCTCAAATCTTCAGAGGTTTTAGAGCTCTATGAAACTTTTTCGCCTAGAGGATTGGAGCATGTTAAGAAACAGATGTTAGACCTCTTGGACCTTAAATCACCACCGGCTCGCACCTACGGAATGAAAATAGCTTGCCTCTTATCGTACATGGCTTATCGAGAGCAAGATGAAAAGCTAGCCTCGAAGGCACAAGAATTTGCCGATCGCTACTCTGCACAACTGGAGGATTTCGATTTTAACCTGTTTAATGCTATTCAAAAAATGTTTCGAAAAGATTTTGCTCAGACGTATCGTTTTTCTAATAATGCACTTAGCATCAACGCAGGTCATTTGTTGGCCCAATCTGTAATGCACTATGCCCACTTTCAACTTAATCAATCCTCATTTGGACTTTCGGAGCTTCAGAAATTATATAAAAATTATCAATACTACCCCTCAGGGTTTTTCTTGTTTGAGATATTTCTGCAACGAAAGACGATGGAAAACATTATTAAAACAGGTAATGCCTTGCTGGCGCAAGAGCCGGATGATCACGTTGTTCAATATCGATTTGGACAATCGTTACTTAGTGCTAGATATTTTTCGGATGCGGAACTGATTTTTTCGCAACTTTATCAGAGATTCCCGAACGACTGGCGATATCGTGTTTTACTGTCTGAAACGTCAAGAAAGCTTGAAAAATTTCAATCCGCGAGAAATGCGTTGGTCTATTTGCTACAATCTACGGATTTAAAGCTATCTAATGAAGCAGTTAAAAAAATTCAAATTGAACGAGGACTCATTGATTACGATGAAGGTTTATTTGAAAAATCGACGCAATATTTTGAGGTCGCCCACCGACTTAACCCTTTAGATGAAGAAGCAACACTGCTTTTGAGTGATTCTCTAATACAATCCGGGCGGATTCAAACAGCTGAAAAAGTACTCGAACGGGCCAGATCCGAGATTCCCAAATCGCAAGAAATTTTAAGAAAACTTTTTTGGGTGTATATTAAACAAAGAAATCAAAATTCTGCAGAGAAAACAGCTCGAGAAATAGACGTTTTAAACGCTAGCGACGTAAGAATGTATTTCGAACTGGGAAAACTTATGGAATCTAAGAGCAAGCTTTCACAAGCTCTAGCTGCCTATCAAAAAGCTTATGCTATGGATACAGGCTCCGAGGATGTCAGGAAAAAAGTCGAAGAAGTGACAAATCAGCTACAGAGTCGACCCCAAAAAAGTAAATAAAACTGTTATTTGTGCTTGTATAAATTAGTATTCATTGTATACGTATACGCCCAAATGGTTTGGGGGACTAGCTTAGGGGAAGACCCAAATCGAGAGAGGCGTGAAAGGAGCTGTAGGCATGAATATTTTTGGAATTGAAGACGCTATGAATCTTTATGGGTTAGACTCCTGGGGCGCAGGCTACTTTGGTATCGATGAACTCGGTTGCCTTGAGGTTTTGCCGACAAAAACCTCAGATCGGCGTGTTTCAATGGTGAGAATTCTTGAAGAGCTAAAAAAACGGAGAATCAAAACGCCCGTGTTATTGCGTTTTCCACAAATATTACACACGCAAGTTCATGCACTCTCTGAAGCCTTTGAAAGAGCCATTAAAGAATTTAATTATGGTCAAACGTACTTTCCAGTTTTTCCAATCAAAGTCAATCAACGTTATTCAGTGGTTGAGAACCTTCTGAATGCTGGGTTCACTAAAAATCTCGGAATCGAAGTTGGAAGTAAGCCAGAACTTATTGGCGCCCTATCTTTTGTGCTTCCAGGGGAGGCACTGACTATTTGCAATGGATACAAAGATGAAGAATATCTTGAAGCCGCCATCTTAGGTGTAAAACTCGGCAAAAAAATTCTTACAGTTATTGAAAAGCCATTTGAGCTTGACGATATTATCGCACTCCACAAAAAGCATGGTATCGCACCTTATGTGGGTATTCGTATTAAGCTCAATGCGAAAGGATCTGGTCTTTGGGAAAAATCAAGTGGAAACGCAAGTAAGTTTGGCCTGACAACCAATCAACTTCTTCAAGGTATTGAGAAACTTAGAGATGCGAATTTACTAGGCCATTTAAAAATGTTTCATTTTCATATTGGTTCTCAAATCACAGAAATTCGGCGCATTAAAGAAGCTATCAAAGAAGCCGCTCGTATTTATGCGAAATCGAGAAAATTGGGTGTTTCGATTGAGTATTTGAATGTAGGAGGAGGCCTTGGTGTTGATTACGATGGAAGTAAAACTTCCTCAGATGCATCTGTGAACTACACTGTGGACGAGTATGCGAACGATGTTGTTTATACTATTCAAGATGTTTGCAAAAATGAGCACGTTCCATTACCTAGAATTGTCTCAGAAAGTGGACGATTTTTGGTGTCATACCATTCGGCGCTCATTGTTGATGTGAAAGATCAAACAACTGAATTTTATCAAAGGAAACCTAAGTTTACGGCCAAGGAACCCCAAGTGGTTCAGGACATGCTGTATATTTTCGAAAATCTGACCATAAAAAACTATAGAGAATATTATCATGATGCCTTGGAAAGAAAAGACGAGTTGGCAGCACTTTTTAATCTGGGCATGATTGAACTAGAAGATAGAGCAAAAGGCGAGTGGCTTTTTTGGGCCATTGCAAGACATGCCGTGAAATACGGAAAGAATACAAAGGTTATTGCAGATGAGTTTATTGAACTTGAAAATAGAATGTTTGAAAAAATTATCTGTAATTTTTCGGTTTTTCAATCGATTCCGGATCACTGGGCCTTGGATCAATTGTTTCCGGTGATGCCCATTATGAGACTGAATGAAAAGCCGACAAGAAAAGCTACTATCGTAGATATTACTTGTGACTCCGACGGTGAGGTTGATAAATTTGTAGATTTGAAAGATATTAAACATGCCTTAGAGGTTCATAATTTAAAAGACAAGGAACCTTATTACTTGGCATTTTTGATGATTGGTGCCTATCAGGATACCATGGGAGATCTTCACAATCTTTTTGGAGCCGTAAACGAAGCCCAGATACTTATTGAAGTGGGCGGAAAAATTATTATCCAAAGTGCAACTCGTGGTGATACCACTGGTGAAGCTCTCGAAATTTATGGCTACGAGCAGGAAAAACTACTTCGCGCTGTAAAATCTATGATTCAAGAAAAAATAGAAGACAGGCAAATGTCAGAAGAAGAAGGCAGTGCTCTAGTCAACACGTATGCCCAGTTTTTCAAATCATACCCTTACTTGGTATAATGGGACTGTCGATAAACGCCCATTTTTGTCGTTGCTCGTCGGTTCGCCAAGAATATAAGCATTTCTCGACAGTCCTATATAGTAGCTACTCCCTATCTTGCGACTTCGCCTTTGGTTAGAATAACGCAGCTGAGGTTTACAATTGATTGCATGAGGGGATCGGTGCCATGTGCCGATTGTTCTGACAATCGGTGATGTGGCCCCGGAAGCCCCGGCTCCAACCAGCCTCTTCGCTTCCCCTCGGGGAAGCTACTCCTGGTCGTAGGGAATGACTTGAACAGATTTTGCCCCAAGCTCCTTTTGAACGTCTTTAAAATCTGTTTGTGTTCCAAGAATCACAATATTTAGATTTTGAGAGTCTATATACTTCTTCCCAGCAGTACGAATGTCTTCAATTGTAAGTTTACTGATATTAGCTTGGTAGGTTTCCAATTCATCATCAGGTTTTTGAAGAAGTCTGTTATACATTTTTTCACGAAGCACTTTTTCCGGAACGTCGACATCAAAAGGAAAAGATCGAATTAAATAATTTTTTGCAAATAGTATGGCTTCGTCTGTTAAGCCGTTACCATGAGCTGCTTTTTCAAGCAATTCGAGGCTGAGTTGAATAGCAGGCACCGTGTCTGCCACTTTTGGAAACGTATAGAGATACCATGCACCTGAATCTCTCCTTGATTCAAGTGTTCCGTAGGCAGAGTAGGACCATCCCCGAACGACCCGAATTTCATTCATATATTGAGCCTGAAACATGGGGCCCGCAAAAGCGGTTAAAAATACTTCGAGAGCATACACATCAGCGTGTCCATGTGGAAGGCTAGGTTGTCCAATCAAAAAATGTGTTTGCGAGCGATCAGGTTTATCGACTAGGAAAATATTTAATCCACTTAATTTATTGGATGGCTTATTAACCAATATTTCGGCTTTGCCGTCTGGTAGAGTCTCTAAAAGTTTACGAGATTTTTCCTGGAATAAAGTCTTATTAATCGATCCGGCTGCTCCGACCCATACTTTACCTTTGTGAACGTAACGTTTGAAATAATCTACAAGATCATCTTGAGAAATTGTATTCACAGACTTCCTTGTACCAATCGATGAATTACCATAAGGGTGATTGGGGTAAACAGATTTTAGAAATTGCCGTTTTGCTAGGCTTGCATCAGATTCTAAGCTTAATTGTATTTGTCCTAAAATCTCTTGCCTTTGCTTTTCAATTTCTTCTGGCTCAAAGGTAGGTGTCGTAAGAACTTCAGATAAGAGACTTAAAAACGGATCTAAATTTTTTGCGAGAAGTTCTCCTTGAGCAATAAACGAGTGCGATCCAGTACTAATATGAATCGATGTTCCCATTTGATCTAGTAGCTCCTCGATTTGGGATCTTGTATGATTTTTAGTTCCTCTCAGAAGCATTTGACCAAGAAAGTAAGTCAGACCTTCTTTTCCTTTTGGATCCATGTATGTTCCGAACGGAAGAGCTATCATCCAGCTAACAAGTGGGCGATCATGCTTTTCAACCAGAATAACGTCAACGGTATCAGAAAATTTTTCCCACATTGGAAAAGCTTGGGTCAGGGGTGAGATTAAGTTTGTCAAAATAAGTCCTCCTAAAATAGCAAGATAACTAAAGTTTAAGTTCACGATGCCTATTGTTTTGGTTTGGCACGAACGATGGTTCTTTTTGATGTCTGCAAATACGTTTTAGCAGCTTCAATAACATTATTAGGGGTTACCTTTCTTAAAAGCTCAACCTCCATGAATACTTTTTTAAAGTCTTTAGCAGCCGTTTCATAAAAACCAAGATTCTGTGCTTTTTCATCGGCTGTGCCAAAAGATGCCCAAAAGCTAGTTTCAACTCTATTGACTGCGCGTTCCAATTCCTCTTGGGTGACTTTTTCAACTTTGAGTTTTTCGATCTCTTCGTCGATAATCGTCAAAGCTTTGTCGGCCGCGATACCGTCGTTCATTGAAACCTGAATCGTATAAAGACCAGGATCTTTCGTATGATCTAGGCTACCAGAAGCCTCTGATGCCATGGACGAATCTGCAACTAATTTTCTATAAAGCCTGGAACTATGTCCGTCAAAAAGTATTCCATTAATAACTGACATCACGTTAAACGATGGATTCAAAAGATCAGGAACTTTGTAACCGATCAGTATTTTCTCTTCTGGAATGGTTAATTCTAAGGTCACTAAGCGTTCTTTTTCTTGAGAAGGTTCACTTGGAATATCCTCTGCGGGAACAACTGAAGAAGGAATGTGACTATAGGATTTGTTGATTGCCGAAAGAACGTCTTGTGTCATGACGTCTCCAACGACCACGATGGTCGCATTGTTAGGTGCATAGTAGGTTTTGTAAAAAGTGATACAATCTTGGACAGAAATAGACTGAATATCTTTCATCCATCCAATAATAGGCCAGTGATACGGGTGAACCGTAAACGCATTCTTATAAAGAGCTTCTTGCATTTGGCCATCGGGAGAATTATCTACACGGAATCTTCGTTCGTTTGCAACAACTTCTCTTTCGGCATTAATTTGTTTTTCACTAAGAATCATGTTTGCCATGCGATCGGCTTCAAGAGGCGGGATGAGTGAAAAAGCCTCTTTGGGTACTGACTCTCTGTAAAATGTCCAGTCAAGGTAGGTTCCTGCATTAATCTTACCACCTTGTTCTTCAAGAATACGATCAAACTCGCCTTCTTTTGTGTTTTTTGTTTCTTTGAACATAAGATGTTCAAAAAGGTGAGCGATTCCAGTGATGCCATCTCTCTCATTACGAGAACCAACGTTAAACCAAGTATGATACGCAAAGACTGGCGCAGAATGATCTTCTAAAATAATAACCTTGAGTCCATTTTGGAGTCGAAATTTCTCTATAGTCATTTGATCGCTGAGTTTGTACTCATCGACCTTAAATACGCCAGAGTGTTGAGTAGATACGTCTTTCATTTTTTGAGCCCTCCAAGTCTTTGATGCACAAGATACCGCCAACGCTAGTACAAATATTAAACGCCATGCTTTCACCAATGTTGGAGTCTAGCAGGAGAATCTTTGTT
>JAGRAY010000230.1 GCA_020434375.1 Bdellovibrionales bacterium
CCAAAAGACTTTGACGTATTTTTAGCGACTCTTGGTACTCCGTTGTTATGGCCGTAATGCCAATAAAAAACATAAAAAGTCCCATAAAGAATGCTGCATGGTGAGAAGTCATGACAATGAATCCTAAAAACCCAATATGAATAGCACTTAACCAGACGGGCGTTTTTCTAGCAGCCGGGTGTAGTTCTAATGTGAAAGCCTTGAGATTTGTCAGTTCTTTAAATAGAACCGCGGTAGCAATCAGAGTATTTGCAAAAACTGCAATGACAGCTTTCCATCCAAAATGCCAAAACATAAAACTGATATCCCAATTCCATTTGGTAGCCACCATAAGCACAGGAGGCGCTGCAAAAGAAGTTAGCACGCCGCCAATCGATACATTCACAAAGAGTGTCGCAAGTGTAAGGTATTTGAATCGACTTGAAACAGTGCTTGAAAAGTATTGATCTCTGAGAATTAAAGCTGTGAGTGTCATGGCGGCTGGCTCAGTGATAAAGCTGCCCATAAGGGGTCCAAAAATGAGACAAACCAAATACATGGACACTTCATTCTTTATTGGGAAAATCTTAGACAGAAATACCATAAGGCTACGCGCTGTATTTACAATAGGCTTGGTAGCGGCAACAGTCATGATAACGAATACGAACAAGGGCTCTGTATAGTCAAGGCTGTCGATATAACTTACTGCATCGTGGAATCCAATGGTTGACCACAAAAACAAAACATAGACGCCCGCCCAAATGCCGAAAACGACCTCAATTTCTCCAAGCAAATGGAATAAGTTTTCCATGATTGATCCGTCAGGATACTTTGTCGCCAATTTTTCGAAAAAGCTGGAAAGAAACGTATGTAATACGGCGCATGCAAAGATTAGGGTGCCAACGAGCTGAAACGAGTCAATCATTAAAACCGACTATACCGATATAAATAAAAATGTCTTTTGTTTTAGAGAACAGACGAGCACAAAAATTTAGACTCCGATCGAATGAATAACCGGCATGTCTAACATCGTTCGAAGTCCAGCTTTTGCATGCACAATTTTATTTGCTGCATTTAAAATAATAGAAGTTGTGCCTATGTCCCCTTGAATAGCTCCGGGAATCGTAAGTTCAAAATTCGGCTTAGCATTAAAAATGAAGTGATCTCTGGGATTATTTTCATTTAGACTTGCACTAAACGTAAGTTTTATTTTTTCTGCATTTTGGAATATTCCAACGTAGGTCTGTCGTATGCCAGAGACCAGGTCGTCTCGATCATCCATCAAAGGTTCAAAGGTCTCTTCGAACTTTGTTAAAGTCCAGTTCATTGCATAGGCGATCATGTCAGCGGACTCTTTCAATCCAATATGACCTAAACGTCCGAGTTGTTTTTGTTGTTCAAACTCAGTTCGCTTTAAACCAGCGCCAATTTTATTTTGAAAGGGTCGTCGTCTCGTTTGTGCATTCTGTATACGTTCGATCTGAATAGATTCCACGTTCGCACATAAACCACTAAGAGCGATAGGTAAGTAGTCCATGAGAAACCCAGGATTCACACCTGTACCAAGTATTGAAATATTATGAGCAGTCCCTAACCTATCGATTTGGGTCGCTAGTTCTTGGTGGTGTCTCCATGGGAAAATAAGTTCTTCACAAGTTGACACAACATTAATGTTTCTTTCTGCACACTCTTTTAGTGAATCAAAAATCTGAACCAAATGTGAAGAGGTGGCAAGACAAGCCACGTCCGGTATTTGAGAAACTTGTGAAAGGTTTTCGACAACGGCTATATCTTTTGGAGCGCCTTCAATAAAGTTGGATATAGATTGTCCAATTTTGTTTTGATCAGAGTCGACAACGCCTACCAGTTGAATATTCGGGCGTTGAAGAATTTGAGAACAAAGAATTTGTCCAACAGGTCCAAAGCCAATAAGAATAAGTTTTGTCATACCTAATCTTAAAGCATATTTTGAATCGATCGAATATATATGTAAATAATACAAATTCCGGGCCGATGCTCAATAGGCAATCTTGAAATAATTTTCGACCGCGAAGCCGCTGAGGGGGAGGGGCAATTGTACAGGGTCCGCACCCCAAGTGGCGCAGACCCTCGTCGGAAACAAAGTTCCCGACTTCACCCAACGGAAACGTCAACCACCCCAAGGCGAAGCCGCTGAGGGGGAGGGGCTATTGTACAAACTCCACACACCCATAATCACAGCGCCCTCCTGCTTATGA
>JAGRAY010000231.1 GCA_020434375.1 Bdellovibrionales bacterium
CTCATGGAATAGGACATTGGTTGGGATCTGATGTTCACGATGCTGGAAAATATAAAATCAAAGACGAATCAAGAAAATTAGAGCCCGGTATGGTGTTTACAATAGAACCGGGAATTTACATTCCATTAGATGATTCGTTTGCTCCAGAAGAGTTAAAGGGTATAGGTATTCGTATCGAAGATAATATACTGGTTACTCCAGAGGGTCATGAAAACCTTACGTTGAAGGCTCCCAAAGAAGTTTCTGATTTAGAAACTATTATTGGAAGTAAGAGCTAATGCCTTTGTTTGACATAGAAGAAGTTAAAAAGCGGGTTATTCGATCCGTTGAGCGAGGCGCCACT
The DNA here is from genome assembly GCA_020434375.1 of Bdellovibrionales bacterium. Taxonomy (GTDB): domain Bacteria; phylum Bdellovibrionota_G; class JALEGL01; order JALEGL01; family JAGRAY01; genus JAGRAY01. The sequence continues at coordinate 344 of JAGRAY010000231.1, forward strand.
CCTGTTGCTGCATTTGATGCCGACGGAACCCTTTGGGAAATCGATATGGGAGAAGTTTTTTTTGAATATCAAATAGAAAACAACTTATTGCCTGGTCTTCGCAAAGATGCTTTTGCTCATTACTTTAGTCTTTTTAAAACACATTCTCCACAGACTGCTTACCTTTGGTTGGCGCAGATCAATAAAGGAGTCTCTCCAGAGCAAATGCTGAACTGGTCGAGAGAATGTGCTAAAAAAACCGAAGTTCCCTTTATTTCTTTTCAAAAAGAACTCGTAGACTTCTTTCATGAACATCAAATCGAAGTTTTCGTTGTGACGGCGTCGATTCGTTATGCCGTTGCTGGAGCTGCTGAAATGCTCGGAATAGATTTTGATCATGTTCTCGGTGTGGATGTCGAGGTGAGAGAGAATCTTTTAACCGATGAGCAGCGTGGCCCGATCACCTGGAAAGAAGGTAAAATGTTGGCTCTTCAAAATAGGTTAAACGGGAGAAAACCTGTTTTTTGTTCAGGCAATACAATGGGAGATTTGCATTTGTTGGAGTTTAGTTCTGATGTTCGGTTGGTCATTGCAAAAGCCTCGATCGATCATAAAAACTATGCAACAGAACATGAATTGATGTCGTTGGCGCAAGAGCGAGATTGGTTTTTTTGTGAATAAAGAGTTTTCCGCAGAGACAAGGCAGAAAAATATAAAAAATCTTTCGGATCAAGTCTTTGATTTGTTAATTATAGGCGGAGGGATCAATGGAGCTGGAATAGCTAGGGATGCAGCTTCAAGAGGTTTAACGGTAGCTCTTGTAGAGATGAATGATTTTGCTTCAGGCACAAGCTCGAGATCCAGCAAGCTTATTCATGGAGGTCTTAGGTATTTAGAAAATTTAGATTTCCATTTGGTTTTTGAGGCGCTCTCTGAGCGTGCGAAACTGTTTGAGATTGCTCCGCATTTAGTGCATCCGTTGAGGTTTCTTGTTCCGCTTTACAAGACTGGTCGAGTAGGCCCTTTTAAAATGGGCCTAGGTATGTGGCTATATGATGTACTAGCGCTTTTTGATACTCCAAAAATGCATTGTTATTATAGTTCTCAAGAGGCTATTCAAAGAGTCCCTGTGCTAAAGCCAACGTTATTGAACGGAGCTTTTGAATACTCTGATGCTTATATGGATGACGACCGTTTGGTCATAGAAACTTTGAGATCTGCAAATGAAGCAGGTGCCGTTGCCGTCAACTATGTGAGCGCAAAACAGCCGTTAGTAAATGACCAAGGTGAATTGACAGGTTTTGAATGTGTAGATCTAATGAGTGACAGTAAATTTAATGTTAAAGCACGACATATTGTTTCTACTGTCGGACCATGGACAGATCAAATAGGCAATAAAGTTTATTCTGATTGGAAACCCATTATGCGCCCTTCTAAAGGTGTCCATCTTACTTTTTCTAAAGAAGACTTTCAAATTCCTTGTGCGGTGGTCATGGCTGCAGAACAAAGGATTGTGTTTGCAATTCCTAGAAATGAAATGGTGATTGTTGGGACGACGGACACAGATTTTAAAGAAGATCCTTCTTCTATTAAAACGGAACGAAAGGACGTTGAGTATCTGTTGAATGTCATCAATGACTACTTCCCCGGAGTCCAAGTTACAGAAGAAAAGATTATCTCGAGCTATTCAGGAGTACGACCACTTGTTGATGATGGAGCGGCGAGCGAGGGAAAAACTAGCCGTGAACATACGATAAAGACGGATAAAAAGAGGCACTTCACTTATGTGGCAGGAGGGAAATACACAACCTATAGATTAATTGCTGAACAGGCTGTGGATTCTATCCTGGAGGACTTTTCTTTT
>JAGRAY010000232.1 GCA_020434375.1 Bdellovibrionales bacterium
CGAATTGTTTCATAAATTTCACTTGGCACCCTATCGAAATACACTGGTTGAAACTCTATCTGGGGGATGGGCCAGGCGCGTAGAGATCGCTAAAGCACTTCTTCATGATCCGAGTCTAATTCTTATGGATGAACCATCAAGTGGTCTTGATCCTAAAGCTCGAATCGAACTTTGGAATATTCTAAGCACGCTCAAAGATGAGGGAAAAACAATTGTACTGACGACGCATCACCTCGATGAGGCAGATCATTGCGATGAGTTAATTGTGATGTACGAAGGAAAGATTGTTGCAAAAGGAACTCCAAATTTACTCAAGCATCGTCTTAAGATGAAAGTGGTTTTTCTAAAAAGTTCACAAAGCACGGAAATCGAGACATTTCTTACCAAAGAAAAAGATGTTAAGATTTCACGTCATCGCCATCTATTGCGCATAGAGATGCCCGAAAATTCTCAACTTATTACAACATTAATGGAATCCTATAAAGGTAAAATTGATGAACTTAGCTATCGATCTCCCAATTTGGAGGACGTTTTTATTCATTTTACGGGGTCCGAATTTGAAGTCGGAGCATCACTGTGAAGCAAGCAGCATGTGTCGCACTGGCTACGCGCGAGGTCGTTCGATTCTTCAGGCAACGAAGTCGCGTGATGGGAGCACTTTTAACGCCGGTCATTTTTTGGATATTTTTGGGTTATGGTTTTGGAAATTCTTTTCAGACCTCTGGTTTTGGACAAGGCTATCAGGGATATTTTTTCCCCGGCGTTTTGCTCCTGGTTCTAATGTTTTCATCTATTTTTTCAATGATATCTCTTATTGAAGACCGCAAAGAAGGATTTTTGCAATCTGTTGCCGTATCACCAGTATCTTCTGGAGCGATTGTTGGAGGTAAGGTTCTGGGTACGGTCATCATTTCGACCATTCAATTGGTTCTGGTGGCCTTTTTGGCACCCTTAGCAGGTTTTGATTTAAGCGTTCTTATGATTTTTAAGCTCGTCATTTTTTCTGTTGTGATATCCACAAATATGGCTTTGTTTGGTTTTGCACTAGCATGGCGGTCTCGTTCAGTTCAAGGGTTTCATGTGTTAATGAACTTAATTTTGATGCCCATGTGGCTTTTATCTGGGGCTACGTTTCCGATGGAAGGTGCGGCTCATTGGATTGTGATTTTAATGAAACTAAACCCCATGACTTATGCCAATCTCCTTATGCAAAATCCATTTTATCACCGTGAGTGGATCTTTCCTTTGACGGTAGTGGTGTCAACAAGTGTCATCTTTTTAATTTGGTCTATTTTTCAAATGAAATATGGAAGAGATATTGTGAGATGAACTATGCCGTATTACCTACGCTAAATGCATGTCTTAATGCGACTTCTTTTGTTCTTATTCTGATCGGCGTGATTGCCATCAAATGTGGTAGGCGAACATTACATCGAAATGTCATGATAATGGCAGTTGCGTGCTCTGTAGCTTTTTTGGGTTCATACTTAACGTATCATTATGCCATGGGATCAAAAAAATTCTTAGGAGAGGGACTTGCACGGACGATTTACTTTTCGATTTTAATCTCTCACACGATTTTAGCTGTGGTCATTGTACCTTTGGTTTTAACCACACTTTATCGAGCTAAAAAAGGAAACTTTGAAGCTCATCGAACGATTGCAAAAAAAACTGTTCCCGTTTGGTTGTATGTGTCCGTGACGGGTGTGATTATCTATTGTTTTTTGTACCTTTAGGTTCATTGAGATTACATAATTTTATTGAACTGTGCCTGATAGTCGAATGTTTGGCACAAAATGTGAATATCTTTTTTGGATGGAAAATCATGAAATGCCTCGAGAAAGATTGTTTGTTTATGGTGCGAATCAATTGGCACTGCAGGAATTGGTTGCTATTATTTTGGCGTCAGGCCATCGAAAGCGATCGGTTTTCGATCTCTCTGTGGAAGTTGCAGAAGTCATTGCTAGTTATGAACCGTCCGATGTCGGACACCAATTAAGAACTGTTGAGGGTCTTGGAGACGCTCAAATTGCCAGAATCTTAGCATGTCTCGAGCTCTGTAGACGTTTGAAAGGTGTTCGTCGAACATCATTTCAAAAGATCACGTCGGCTATAGAGGCCATGAGTTATGTTCGACCTTATTTTCGGCGTTTAACTCGCGAATCATTTTTT
>JAGRAY010000233.1 GCA_020434375.1 Bdellovibrionales bacterium
GAAACTTGCTACCCGCTACAGGCCCTGTCGGCAGTGGCGGTGATCAGGGAAGAGACTTTGAAACTTACAAAACATATTTAGATGATGACCTAGATATTGCAAACACAGAGCTGTTTGAAGGCGTAACTAAAAATGGAAATGTATTTTTTGCTTGTTCATTAACGAAACAAATAATCCCTAAAATAAAATCAGACATTAAATCGATATTCTCCCATACGGAAGAAAAGCGTCCCGTTACATATTTTTGTGATGAGGATGTGCCCGTTTCTAAACGCAACGATCTTATAAAGTGGTGCCAGGATGAGTATGAAATAGAGCTTCAAATATTTGACGGGCAGGCACTTTCAGAAAACTTGAGTGATCCTGATATTTTTTGGATTGCAGAGCAATACTTACACATACCATCAGAGATATACCCCAAGCCTTCAAATGAAGATGAATGGTATAGCGAGTGTAGAAAGCGTTGGATTGAAAGTAATACTCAACCCTATAACTTTTCTGACTTTCATGAAATTAAATACGGCTTAAGAAAGGCTACGCGATCAGAAAGTTTCAAGCCTGACCTGCCTGCATGGATTAAAGCTATTCAGAAATTTATGGGGCAAGATAGCGATTATATGAAGAAGAAAGTGCAATATGAAATTTGTGTTGCTGCTTTACGAGGCCAGAACAATCTTACAGCCTTCAAAGATACTGTCGTAGATTACTTCAAAGATGTAGAAGATATTGAAGACCCTTCCAAATTGACAGATGTAGGTGTCCTACTGATGTATTGCTCTGGGGCCAAACATCTAGGGCAATTTGACGTTGAGACATCTTATTTGAATGACCTGTCTCAAAAGTATATGGCGCGTGTGGACTACTTTCTAGAAACCTTAGAGGGTATGAATACAAGATGCTCTCTATTGGAAAATAAAGCATTTGCTTACATGCTTCCATATTTTGCAAGCGAAGAACCAAGCCGAAATTTGGATGAAACCTTTGTGCATTGGAACGAACTGGTTGATTTGGTAGAACAAGCCCCGCTTTTTCCTCTCGAACATTTTTCAGATAATTTGAGCGTTCTTACGCCGCACATAGGTGCCGATCCAAGGTTTTTGGAAATAACAGATAAAGTAGATCAGCTTTTATCGAATAGAGTTGGGGGTTTTGTCGCAGCAGAAAAATGCAGAGATAGGGCTATAGCATTTCATGACAACGACCAAATTTTACTCGCCATAGATCATTTGCACAGAGCAAAAATTAATTGGTTTTCAGCAGAAACATTGCGAGGAACCATAGTTGCATCGAGATTTATCGCTGAATGCTATGACAAATTAGGTTTAATGTATGCCGCAAAATACTATTTATTATCTTCATCATACCTAGCGTTCCACTCCAAAGATGATGATGTGCGAGACCATATCAGTAAAAGTTTTTTTCAAACGGCTGAATATTTGTATAAAGCAGGCGAATGGCTAACGTTTTTTTCTTTCATGGAATTGGCCCTGCTTTCCCACCATCATTATGATCATCAACCATTAAATATTGTAGAGCATGAAAACCTCATGAGAGTATTTTGTTACGGAACCATTGTGAGGACGTTATCACAAAGGTTTTGGCCAGGAATAGATCAACCTATTGAAGAGAAATTTTCTAAATGGCCACTAGATGATGAAACCAGAGAAGAGCTTGCTAAATTAATAGATGAAAAAGATGAAAACTCTTACTGGGAAAAGACCCCTCTCGAAGACATATGGTTACAAATAGAAGAAGGCTTATCAGGAAAGCCCTTTAATGATGTAGGGGAGCAAAGAACAATTAGCTGGAAAGCTCTCGGCATCGAATGGGAAGTTTGTTTTTTCAATAGATATGAACTAACGCGTGTTACAGAAGAATTTATTGCTGTTTTACAGATTGCTCTAGCTGACTTTGCCAAAGATGACTTTCAATTATTGCCCGTTAAGGTAAAGATAAACGCCTCTCTATCGGAGAGCGATACAATCAAAGTGACTGAAAAGTTCGATAATAAACAACTAGAATGGGATATCGAGCTCCCACAGTTTAAGGGTGATGTACCAAAGGCCATTGATGATCGCACACGAAGTGTACTGGGATATGCTATCTCTGCCTTAGGC
>JAGRAY010000234.1 GCA_020434375.1 Bdellovibrionales bacterium
CCAAGTTGATAAATAAGATAGCCGAGGCCTCGAAGCTTAATTTCAACTTCCCAAAGATTGGTTTCAAAACTTTCTAAGTTTTTGTCGTCATCTCCCATAAGACGATCGGACTGTTAGATCTGGTCTTACTAAGATTCAATAAGTCTTTCTAAAAACGTGGGAAGTCTTAATTACTGTAGGAGGTGTGTAAAAGAGAATGGGATCGCGCCAAGGTCCTCTTACCGAAAAATAAGAGTAATCGCGCACTAAGGTGGATTGCTAAAGAGGGGCAAGATTCAAGTCGTTTGAACATTTGGCTGGAAAGACCAAAAAGTGAAGAAGCCAAAAAAAAATGAGAAGTGTGTTTTCCTACGGAAAAGTCATTAAGGAGTTAGAAGAAAAATGGCCGCTTATAGGAAAGTTAATTAGAGATTCTTACGAGTTTCATATTGATTTTGGTGGACACCCTAATTTTTCTTCTATTGTGTCTGGTATTAAAGAAATCGAAACATCAAAAACATTCGACTGTTCTTTGATTCACAAACAAAGTGAGAATTCGTATCCGTTGGCATTAGAGAAAACTGCACAGGCAGGCATTGAGACGATAGAGTTTTCCGAATCGCTTTTCCCCAGGAATTTAAACTGGCAGATTTAGATCGAAGGGTTCAGGGTGTTATGGTAGACTTTGATTTTGAACCCCGCCCTTGGCTGTAACACGCATATTCAATTACACCCGTTCGGGTGCTCTCCCAATAAATTCATGTATTTTTATACCTGAAAGGGTATAAAATAAGCCTAAAGTCTAGTATTTATACCCTATAGGGTATGAATTAATAATAATATTGATTTTTATACCCGATAGGGTACAGTAAAGACGTAAAGGTTCAATTTTGTACCCGAAAGGATATAAAGAGGATGTAGAAATGATGAAAAACGTTGGACAGTATGTAAAGCAAAAAAGAAAACAGGTTGGCCTCACCCAAGTTGAACTAGCGAAAAGCGCAGGCGTTGGGCTTCGCTTTGTAAGGGAGTTGGAAAGCGGCAAAGAGACATTAAGGTGCGATACGGTCAATCAAGTACTAGCTCTTTTCGGCTCCCGTTTGGGCCCAGTACCAGAAAAGGAAGCGGCCAAAGAATTATGAAAAAAATTGGGAAGGTTTATTACAACGAAACATTTGCAGGAACCATTGAGCAGTCAGAAGGAGAATATCGTTTTCAATATGATCTGACTTATTTAAAAGGCACTGCAAATAAACCTGTTAGCATGTTGCTTCCGCTACGGTCAGAACCCTACATTGAAAAAACAATGATACCCTTTTTCGACGGACTTATTCCAGAAGGATGGTTATTAAATATTGCTGAAACAAATTGGAAACTTGATAGAAAAGACCGCATGTCGCTACTTCTCGCGCTTTGTAATGACTGCATTGGGGCCGTCAAAGTTATCGACGCTTCACCTGAGGAGCCAGTGGCAGCGTCAGCGATACAAGGCCGTCTGGCGGAGTAGAAATGAAAAAATGTTTGGCTTGCTACCAACAACTTGAAAGCTCCAAAACTGAATACCACGAGAAGTGCAGCAAACGGATTTTTAATTCAAAAATCCCCCCTCGACTTGATTACACCCTTGATGAAATCAATGAATTGGCCAAAGAGGTCATACAAAAAAGAGTGGCTATTCCAGGTGTGCAGCCAAAATTATCTCTCACCTTTGGGAGTGCAAGTAGTCTTGAGAAAAGGCTTACTATTGTCGGCTTATGGGATGGTCTCTATGTACTCAAGCCACCAAATGATGAATACCCAGAGCTGCCACAAAATGAAGATGTGACCATGCACATGGCAAAAGTGGCAGGGATAAAAACAGCCGAACATAGTTTAATCAGATTTAGCTCTGGTGAACTTGCATATCTTTCGACAAGGTTTGATAGAATGCTTAAACGAAAAAAGATGATCAAAATCCATCAAGAAGATATGTGTCAGCTAACAGGTTTATTGACTGAAAATAAGTACAACAGCTCATTAGAGAAAGTGGCAGCAGCGGTAAATCAATACACGACTAACAAAGGATTAGAGTTACTTGAATTATTTAAAATAACAGCATTCTCATTTCTTACAGGTAATAGTGATATGCATTT
>JAGRAY010000235.1 GCA_020434375.1 Bdellovibrionales bacterium
TATAGAAAAGCTCGAATCAACGAGTGATGGCCACTACAAAGTGACTCTATCTTATCCGCATTATTTTCCATTTATGGATGATGCGATAGACGCTAAAGCGCGAAAAAAATTGTACGAAAAATATTCTCAAAGAGCCGGACCAGAAAACGTCAAACGTCTTGAAAAAGCCATTGTCATTCGGGCAAAAATTGCAAAGCTCTTGGGATACAAAAATCATGCTTCGTACGTATTGGAAGAAAGAATGGCCAAAACTCCTGAAAAGGTGAAAACTTTTTTGGATGAGCTCAAGGCGAGACTGGAGCCACTTCGGGTTGCAGAGTTAAAAACGATGTCGGAGTATAAGAAAAAAGATAGTCCCAGTGACCCAACAATCTACGAGTGGGATTGGCGATTCTACAATAATCAAATACTTAAGAAAGAGTTTCAAGTTAATCCCGATCTTGTTCGGGCATATTTTCCTTTGGAACACGTAACAAAAGAAATGTTTGAGATCTATCAGACATTGTTGGGAGTGGAGTTCCGCGAGGTTAAAAAACCCATGGTTTGGCACAAGGATGTAAAAATGTATGAGGTGAGAAACCGAGGAAGCAAAAAGCCTAGAGCGTATTTTTATATGGATCTCTTCCCTAGAGATGGCAAGTATACGCATGCCGGAGCTTTTCCTTTGCGCCAGGGACGATACGACTTTAAAGAAGAGTCTTATATAGAGCCCATCGCAGCCATTGTCGCAAACTTCTCTGCACCCGCAAAAAACAGACCGTCACTTTTGAGCCATGACGAACTTGCAACGTATTTTCATGAGTTTGGGCACATTATGCATCAGGTTCTTACAGAATCTAAATATGGTTGGTTTTCTGGAACCAACACGGAGAGAGACTTTGTCGAAGCACCTTCTCAAATGTTAGAGAACTGGATTTGGAACCCACAAATGCTCAAAAAAATATCAAGTCACTTTGAAACCCGAAAACCTCTTCCAGACGAAGTCATTATGAAGTTAATTGAGGCAAGAAATTTGAATGTGGCTCTAAAGAATTGTCGGCAACTTATGTTCGGATTGTTTGATCTCACTATTCACACGACAGTCAAAAAAGTGAACACGACGAGCTTATGGCAGAAAATTAAAAAGGAAGTCATGGGTATACCATCGGGAACCGGTTCTATTCGCCAGGCAGCCTTTGGCCATATTATGGGAGGTTACGATGCTGCCTACTATGGATATCTTTGGTCAGAGGTGTTTGCCGCGGATATGTTTGCTCAATTTGAGAGTCAGGGGCTATTAAATGGAAAAATTGGTCAAAAGTATCGTGAGACCATTCTAGCGCCAGGAGGTTCACAAGATGCCGAAGTGATGCTTTCAACTTTTTTGGGTCGAGAACCCTCTACAGCATCATTTTTTAAGCAACTTGGTCTAACTGTGTCAAATAAGAATTAATCATTGTAAATAGTTATCAACTTGCCGAAATTATTGTTTTTTTGCTTGACGATGTGCGCTGATCTATGTTAACTGTCTCGCTTTCGGCCGAAAGGGTTATAGTTTGATGTGCAACTCTTCTAGCGTAGAGGCGCATCGTTGTTAAATTGGGAAGGTGATTGAATGACGTCAGTTCGAGTAAGGGATGGAGAATCCTTTGAAAGTGCACTAAGGCGATTTAAAAAGCTATGTGAGCGGGCAGGTATTATTTCTGAAGTTCGCAAACGGGAGCATTATGTGAAGCCAAGCGTGAAGAAAAAAAGAAAATCTCTCATGGCAAGAAAAAGGCTTACTAAAAAAGTTAGCGTACGAGAACGATTTTAAGTAGGAAAACTGGACTAAGGTCTTGGTTGCAAAGGAGCTGATTGAAGATATTCGCAGCCGGATTAATCTTGTGCACATTGTAGAGCAAGTGCTCCCACTAAAAAAGTCGGGTCGAAGTTTTTCTGGGTTGTGTCCTTTTCATCAGGAAAAGACACCATCATTTACGGTTAGCGAAGACAAACAGCTTTATCATTGTTTCGGGTGTGGTGCCGGAGGCACTGTCTATAATTTTTTTATGGATTATTATCATCTTTCTTTTCCTGAAGCTCTTGAAAGAGCCTCCACCTTGGCTGGTATAGACATTTCAAATGAT
>JAGRAY010000236.1 GCA_020434375.1 Bdellovibrionales bacterium
CGCTTTTTTTTTTTGATTCAGTTCATGCGTCGGCATTTCGTTTGAGAATCTAGAGGGATCATCAAAAAAATTGAGAGACGACCTGCTTTTGTTTTTAATGAATGAACACTACCAATCTCAATGGAGCCAAGCCGACCACTAGTCTAAGGGACTTGCCGTGAAACACCCACGCGCCTAGAATCTGTGTATTTCTAGACTGCCTCTTGTCTTGAAAAGATAATGCCAAGGACTCTTGGGATGTCCTCTAAAAAGCTGGCATGGGCGCGGCAAGTATGGTATAACGCTTTGAGTTATTATAGCCCAACGTACAGGAAATCAATATAAAGTGACGTGTTTATTAAATAAAGTGACGTGTTTATTAAAGTTGAGTAGCATTCTATTTGGCTTTATGTTGTTTCTGGGAGCCTGCTCGAAGACGCCTGTTCCAAAAGATAGTCAATCAGAACAAAATAATAGTCATGGTGCTCTTTCTAAGCAGCCAGATTCCTTTAAAAAAACGGAAGGACCGGCTGGGCCAGAAACGGATGGGTTAGAACCTCACGTTTTCCAAGAATCAAAACTCGAAAAAAGAAGGGCTAGAATCCATAACAACGGAGAAAGCAACCCCAAAGGTTCAAAAACACAAGGCGAAGTTTCAATAACTCGTGTAAATACAGACCCTAATATTGTTTCTACAGACACTTCCAAGATTGGAGATCGCAAAGAGCACAAATCAGCAATCAATGCGAATAGAGATGATTCAGACGCGAATTCTAAGGAGGCTTCATCGTCTACTGCATCGTCAAAGTTAATGGTTTTCATAGCCTATTCGAAAACATATGAGGACAAAGTGAAACCCCACATTGGCGATCTAGAAGCGGCTGGCCAGTTTGCCGGGTCATGCGTTTTAGATAACGGCGAGTGTGGGCCTGATGATTTAACCGAAAATACCGACGTAGTCGCCTTCTGTCCAAACGATGATCACGTTGATAAGATGAAAAAAGCAGTTTCCGTTTTACGCAAAAATAACTATTCAACATTTTTACTTTGCACAGACGACGCTAAGGGTGCTTATGATATTGCATTGAATTTAGACATGGCATTTTATTATAGTAATAATAGCCATAGTCTTTCGGACCAGGTTTATTTTACCCAACTTAAGCCCTTAGATCTCTCACTTGAGACTCGAAGCATTAAATTTGAAGTCGACCGAGAGGTGTTTAATAGGCGAACCGTTAGGCGATGGGACTCAATGGATACCTCTGATCTTCGGCATCTAAACGATATTTTAGAAACAGATTACGTACCAGAGCCCCAGGCGAACGCTGTGAAAGTGGCCGAAGAGATTGTTGATTTCGTGAATGAGAAATACACGGATGCTAGGCGAAAACCCTTCGAGCTCGATCTCAAAGTCCTTAGCGATTGGAATAGTCGGAGTCGTTTGAACAACTACGACGGCCCTGCATCCGGATTTAAAAGAAGTGAGCTGCGTCGCGTATCAAGCCAGGAGACCAAGCGGAATAGTAAAAGGGTTTTAATTTTGCCAGATGGCTATGTTCGAAAGTACATGCACACAGCGGTACTCCTTGCCAAACAAAGCCAATCTGTTGTCGATTGGTATTTGGGGCTCTCAAGCTATGCCACATTATGGTATTTTGATCGAACCAATGAAGTTCAGGAAGCCATTTCGGATAATAAATATACTCACGTCCTCGTGGCTTTTCCAGAATCGTCTCAAATTAATCGCTATGTAGGTGGTGCAAAAGCAGTAAGGGAAGCACTGACATCGCTTAAAAAATGGACGGATGACGCTGGTACAAAGCTGATTTTAATTGGCCCTGAGCGTGACACTCTGGAAGAATATGGCAATCAATTTGATCTCGACCATCAGACTTTATCCATTAACGAACGCGTTTTATATAAAGATAGTGAAGGTGGTCAAGACATATCTTTCCAGCAACTCTATAAAGGACAACTTAAACTTGCGGGCGAGATTTTAGGCGCCTTGGATCGCTAGTCTATTATAGGGGCAGGCGAAGCCCCCTCTATCGGCAAAGCCGATGGAGCCACCCCCTCAAACCGCTTCGCGGTTG
>JAGRAY010000237.1 GCA_020434375.1 Bdellovibrionales bacterium
ATTCCTTATTGAATAACTAGCTATTCAAAACAGAAAGCAATGCCCACTAACATAAAAATGCCACTACGGTCGCTAGACGAAGCTACCATCCGAGACCTGCAGGAAAAAACATAGAGTGCGAGAACATTGCAGAACATGTCCCAGATACAAACATAATGAGCATACCCACAACCACGAGGAATGATCCAAAGATAGCTGAATTTTTTTTAGTCACAGTTTCTCGCGATAAAATAAGTTGTATGTGTCAAACGGAATAATTTTTTGCTTCTCTGTAACAAAATGAACACATGAGCGTTTTACTTGAGCAATACAAAAATTGAATCGATCTAAAAATTGCATAATAACAATACGAAACACACGGTCGTAACCCAAGTCTGACGGAACCGCAAATTGAGGCAGACAACAAAGAAGCTCTTTTAGCTTAATGGCGGAGTTGTGCTCTGCCGTTGAAAGCGAAAGAAGATCAAATACATGTTTCTTGAGTTCGGGATATTTTTCATACGAAATCGTATTAGGTCCATTTTTTAGTAATTCATCTTCCGAAAACCAATGCGTAATAGGATGAACCGTGTTCTTATCACGCAAACCATAGGCCATCGCAATGGTTTCAGGGTTACAAGGTAAAGGAATGATATCTTTTGGAGAAAATAAAGATGTTTGATCCAGAATATTTTGACGAATCTCACTTAAAACTATTCTATGTTTTTCAGAATCAAATGTCTCGTTGCGCCCTGTGTCTTGGATGGGTTGAAATGTGACACCACGAACACAAGAATATTGAAGCGCATTTTCTATAATGGCTCCCAGTTCTGAGTCATTTTCGCCTTTTTTAACGACAACAACCAAAGTTGTAGACAAGCCGTATTTCTCCAAATTTTCAAGCGCTCGTTTCCTAACATCAGTTAGTTTAGCTCCTCTCATACGAAGCAATGTATCATCTTTGAGAGAATCGAATTGAAGATAAACTTCAAATCCCTTTTTCATGAGTGAAAGCTCTTTCACAAATTCTTCGTCGTTTGCGAGACGAATTCCATTTGTATTGAGCATAATATGTCGAATGGGCTTCTTTTTAGCGAGTCCAATGAGCTCGATAATTTGTGGATGTAGAGTTGGTTCTCCACCACTGATTTGAAGTAAATCTGGTTCTCCTTCACTTTCAACCAAAGTATCGAGGCGCAATTCAAAATCTTCCAATGAAATATCCCAATGAACCTTTGGTGATGATTCAGAGAAACAAACTGGGCACGTCAGATTGCATCCATGATTGACCTCGATTAAAGCAAGGCAGGAGTGTTGTTCGTGGTCAGGACAAAGGCCGCAATCGTAAGGACAACCTCTTAAAGTTTCTGTCTGATAAACGCGAGGTAAATCGGGTTCTTTAAAATAGTCCTTACACTTTTTAAAGTATTCGATATCACTTGAGATGAGCGTTTTCTTTTTACCATGCTCTTTGCATCGTTTTTCGTACAACACAGCATTCTTTTCAAAAAGAATTTTTGTGGGAACCAAAGAAAGGCAAGTTTCACACAATGACGTGGTTTGACCGTAAAAAATACTCTCTTTAATTTGCCGAGGATGCGTGCCGAGCATAGTGTCTCCGGTAAAAAATACACAGAGCTGCGTAAAAAATCAATCCTAAGCACACAAGGTGAAAAAGATTCATTTTGCCCCAAACACGTGCATATGGCTTATAAAACTCCCATAAAAAACGTTGAGAAGCATAATACATTATGAACAAATAGAACCCTATTTGAGAAGCCAAAAATGGCTTTTGCTTTCTTAGAGCCACATAAATCCAGAAAAAAATAAACATACTTAACGATTCATAGAGCTGCACGGGATGCCGGAAAATGCTGTCTCCAAAATTTATGGCCCACGGAAGGTTAGTGGCAATGCCATAGGTATGGTCGACCAATCCAGAAAAAAAGCAGCCGAGTCTTCCAATCGCGATTCCAAGAGCTAAGGAAGGAACAAACAAACTTCCGGTAGATCCCCGAACGCCTTTTAGCCACTTATAAATTTCAGTTGAAAAAATTCCTCCAAACAGTGCGCCGGCAACGCTGTGA
>JAGRAY010000238.1 GCA_020434375.1 Bdellovibrionales bacterium
AGACAGCGTAATACATACTTTGAAAAACTTCAATTTGTTTGTTTTCAGATACTTAAATTTTTACTGAGAAGAATTATTTGATCTGCTGATTTTCAACAACGCTTGCGCCTAAATCTCCTTTTAGGCCTGCTTTTCAGGGTATTTGATGCGGAGGTGGCGGGCAACGGCAAGGTTTTTAATGATCGTCCGCTTAATGGTTTCAAACTCTTTGAACGTGAGCTCACAAGAGTCAAACTGTCCATCTTCAAGCTTTTCCCCAATAAGCCGCTCGACAAGCTCAGTGATTGACGCTTCACTGACCTCTTCTAATGAACGGGAAGCGGCTTCCACTGTGTCGGCCATCATGATAATAGCAGACTCTTTGCTATGGGGTTTAGGTCCAGGATAACGGAATTGATTTTCATCAACAGCATCGACATCGCCTCCCATCTGTTCCACTTGCTTACAATAAAAGTAGTAAACAAGAGTAGTTCCATGGTGCTCGCGAATAACATCGATGAATCCTTGAGGTAACCCAAACTTGCGAGCGAGAACCTCACCATCTATCACATGAGCAATGATCACCTGAGTCGACTCTAAAGGAGTGAGAAGCTGGTGAATGTTGAATCCGCCCATTTGATTTTCTGTGAAATAGTGGGGGTTGGAAAGTTTTCCAATGTCATGATAAAGGGTTGAGACGCGGCAAAAAAGGCCATTCGCTCCAATTGCTTGCGCTGCAGCTTCAGCAATACTTCCTACTACAAGACAGTGCTGGTAGGTTCCAGGAGCTTCCACGCTGAGTCTACGCAGTAGCTCATTATTGGGGTCCATGTATTCCATCAGTGTGATGTCGGTCATGATATGGAAAATCGACTCAAAAATAGGGAGAAGCCCAACAATGAGAATGGATGTCAGAACAAGAAATGCAAACGTGCTTGTCAAATCAGAAAGAATGTAGAAGTTCCAAAAAACATCTTGCGCAAAGTTGTACACAAAGAAAATGGGAATGCAAGACACCCAAATCTTAGCACAAACGCCAAAAACTTCTTTCCGTTTGCGCATAGTTCGGCAACTTAAAACAGCCCCAACACCTGTGATAAGGTTGGCTGTTAAAAAACGGCTGTGATCTACAGCTAACGATAGCCCTAAAACAATAGTCAGTAAAAAGGTCGAAAAGAGGGCTAACTCGGCATCGAGCAAAACAGTGATTAAAATGGCAGCAAAAGGAACAAAGACGGGATAACGCACCACCTCAAGTAAGCCTGTCGCATTACGCAATAAGAAAAACTCGGTCACTTTCGCAAGAAACAAAGTGAGAATAATGATCGTAGCAAAGAGGGAAAGTTTTTGAACCGAATGAAAAATTTTAGGATGACTCATTCGGAAGTAGAATGCCCCCAAAAATGTGATGATTGTTGCAAAGACGAAACTACTTAAAAGAGGGAGCGGCTCCCACAATTTGCGCCCTTCAGCAATGGCTTTTTTCATCGATTGAACCATGGCAATATGAGACGCGCTGATTTTCTCCCCCTGATCGATAATGCGGGTTCCAGCCTGAATTCTGCGGTACTTTTCGGGAACTGTTGTTTCTACCATTTTTCGCAAACTACGTTGGGCTGTTGTGTCTTTTTCAAGAGGCCACGAAACAGTTTGAAAGTAGTCTAAGACGTAAGCAACAGTCGGCCCTTGAAATTTGTTTTGATCTAAAACTTGGTTTTGCACACTTTCCCAAAAACTTTCAGGCAAGGTGATCGAGCTTCCATCAAAGGAGGGGGGAAGAAGAAAGTAGTTATCTTTGAGAAGTTTGAGAGATTTAAGCCGTTGCAAAGTGCGCTGATCGGAAAAACGGGCTTCTAACAGAAGATCTTTCACTGCGTCGCCCGCTTGATACATATCCTCGAAGGTACTGTTCGGAAGAAGATTGCGCCACCTTTGATCGTGAATCAAAAAATTGTCAAATTGGAGCCGTTTTTTTTCCACAGCTTTTGAACTGAGTTCATAGATGGCGCCGATATCTTGAGCCGATTGCTGGCGCATAATGACAGTCCCTTCTTCATCTGGAAATTCAAAATCGACTTG
>JAGRAY010000239.1 GCA_020434375.1 Bdellovibrionales bacterium
AAGTGGATTACATAACGTTGTAGGAGCTATCCAGGGAGATCTGACTTTCGAGCAAGTTTCTTCCAACGGGAGTGTTAAAAAGTATGCTTTAAACCCTAAGGGGCCTCGAGCTCACGTTATGGTGCGAGTGAGAGGTCTACATATGGTTGAATCTCATGCCCATGTAAAAAACTCTCCTATTAGTGCGGGAGTTTTTGATGCCTATATGGTGGCGGCATTAACAGCCAAAATTCAACTTTCACGTGGGGAAACCCCCATGTTTTATATTCCTAAAATGGAACACTTCAAAGAAGCTGCCTGGTGGAACTCTTTGTTTGCCGCTATCGAGAGAAAATTGAATCTGTCCTCTTCGTCGTTGCGAGTAACGGCATTGATAGAAACTTTACCAGCGTCGTATCAAGTGGAAGAAATGCTTTATGAACTTAGAGAAAGAGCTTTGGGATTTAATGGCGGTCGTTGGGACAAAATCTTTTCAGATATAAAAACATTGAGAATGCATGAGAACAGGATCATGGCTGATCGTTCTTATATTGATATGACAAGAAGTTGGATGGACAACTACGCAAAGAATATTATCAAGATATGCCATAAACATGGAGCTTACGCGTTGGGGGGAATGTCAGCATTTACTCCGGGAAAAGACGAAGCGACTAGAATTGAACAAATAAAGAAAGTAGAAGCAGATAAGGCTAGAGAAGCTCAAATAGGTCATGATGGATGTTGGGTTTCCCATCCGTTTTTTATAAAAATGGCCAGAGATCAATTTAAAGAAGAAAATCAACTTCATCGACTGCTCGAAAATTTTTTAGATCAACCAGATTTACTTCCTCAGTCGGACGGGCCCAAAACCATTGAGGGATTAAGAAAAAATATCCGAGTGGGTATCGCTTATCAAAAAGGTTGGAATGAAGGTTTGGGCTGTGTGGCTTTTGATAACATGATGGAAGATTTAGCTACTTTAGAAATATCTAGAGCGCAAACATGGCAATGGCTACATTTTAAAGTGACTCTTGATGATGGAACTCAGGTCACCAAAGAATTGGTAAAGAAAATTTTCGCGGAAGAGTGCGAAAAAATAATTTCTGAATTTAATGGACAGGAAAAGGATCAGTGGATTGAAGCTAAAACGATGGCTGAGGAAACTTTTTTAATGGATAGATTGAACAACTTTTTCGGAGATATACAACAAAGGAAGGCACAATGAGTTCACAACAAATAGAAAACACTTGGAAGACAGACGAAAGATGGAAAGGGATAAAAAGAGAATATTCCGGTAATGACGTAGCTAGATTAAGAGGTTCTATTCAAATTGAATATACTCTTGCTCAAAGAGGAGCAAAAAAATTATGGAATGAGCTACATAGTGAAGAGCCTGTAAGAGCTTTAGGGGCATTAACTGGAAACCAAGCAATGCAACAGGTGAAAGCAGGATTGAAAGCTATTTATTTATCAGGTTGGCAGGTAGCCGCCGATGCAAACCTATCAGGACAAATGTATCCTGATCAAAGTTTGTACCCGGCTAATAGCGTTCCTCACGTGGTTAAAAGAATTAATCAAACCTTTCAAAGAGCGGACCAAATACAGCACGCAGAAGGAAGTGCGGATATAGATTATTTTGTTCCTATTGTGGCGGATGCTGAAGCAGGATTTGGAGGAGCACTAAATGCCTTCGAATTGATGAAAGGAATGATTGAGGCTGGTGCTGCCGGAGTTCATTTTGAAGATCAATTAGCCTCTGAAAAAAAATGCGGACATTTAGGTGGAAAAGTATTAGTCCCCACACAGCAATTCATTAATACCTTAAAATCTGCTCGTTTAGCAGCGGATGTTTGTGGGGTTCGTACTGTTCTTATTGCAAGAACAGATGCCAATGCAGCGAAACTTGTAACTTCAGATATTGATCCGTATGATCATCCAACTTTAACAGGGGAGAGATCACCGGAAGGATTCTTTAGAGTAAAAGATGGTATTGAGTCTGCTATTCGTAGAGGATTAGCTTATGCTCCCTATGCTGATTTAGTTTGG
>JAGRAY010000023.1 GCA_020434375.1 Bdellovibrionales bacterium
GTTTCATAAAATCCCCCTAAAATACTAAGTTGTTGAGAGGCCTCTTGCCTCGATGAGCAAAAGATACGACGAAACATTTAACTAAACAATAGCAAAACCAACTTTACTGGTTACATATGTAACCAGTAAAGTTATATAACTTATTGATATTAATCATATTATTAATTATTTGTTATAATACTTTAATTAATATAGTATATTTTGTAACCATGTTGACTTCCGGCAGTACCCGACCTTCGGTTTTTGAGTATGAAAATTTCAGAAAGTTTATTAAAGATATGATTGCTTATCGCAAAAAACAACGACCTGCATTCTCTTATCGAACCTTGTCTAGAGATTCTGGAATAAGTCATACGCTCATCCTGCTCGTACTCAAAGGCAACCGAAACTTGACTAAGGAGGCTGCAGGCAAGTTGTCTGTTGGAATGAAGTTAAACAAAGAAGAAACATTTTTCTTTACTTGCTTGGCAATGTTTAACCAGGCGACCACGGGCGAAGAAAAGACCAAGCATTATAAACAAATGTCTCACAGTCAAAAGTACAAGAACATTAAAAGCATTGAAGTCGAACAATACGAATATTTTTCTAAATGGTATTACTCAGCAATCAGAGAACTTGTCACACTTTCATTCTTTAGAGAAGATCCTAAGTGGATTTCACAAGTTTTGAAGCCCAGTATTTCACCTAAACAAGCTGAAAATGCATTACACTTGCTAATAAAACTAAACTTGCTTAGGAGAAATGCAAAAGGACAACTTGAACCGTCTGAAAATACGATTAGCAGCGGCAATGAAGTCAAGTCGACTGCTGTCATGAACTACCATAAAGATAGCTTAGATCGTGCAGCATACTCGTTAGAATCATCAGCGCCTTTTGAAAGAGATATTAGCTCTCTGGTTATATCGGCACAAACCAGCAGACTTCCAGAGCTAAAGAAGGAAATTCAGCAGTTTCGAAAGAGAATGCTCATTCTTGGAGAAACGGACAATGAAAATCACGATCGCATTTATCAACTTAATCTTCAGTTATATCCGTTAACAAAACCCATCAAACGAAGAGGTCAAAGTGAAAAATAAAACTCATTGTGGTTACAGATATTTGAGCGTTCTCATAGCCTTATTTGCTATATTCGATTGTGGTACCGAAATTGGGAACCCTGGATTTGAAAGTGATTTCAACAACTCTCTTGGTTTTGTTGCCGCATCATCAAAATTGGAGACCAATCTAAACACTTCGCTTACTACCAGATCACAAATCTCAAGTGACAGCTCTCGAAGCATTACCTTATATAAATACACGACGGATGGCATACTCATTCCTGTCATTTCAACTGGTTCCCTAAACCCAGATGCTGCTCCGTATATAGAAAATATTTCCAGTATTGATGGCACGTATTACATACAGTTTTCAGAGAGCGTAGATCTTGGTGACGGATCGTGTATTTTAAATGAAGTCGTTCCACCTAAAAATATTCGATGTATTGACTCGGCCACTATCCCCGCACAAAACTATCCCATAGACAACCGCGTAGTCAGTGAAATTACCCGGCGAAACCTATTTGTGGCAAAGGATCCTTCTGGAGATCTTTACTACCTCTCAAAAAGTACGAATAGCAATGTAGATTTATTTGGTTCCCAGCTTGCTGTTTTGCATACAAATGGTACACGAGAGCGAGTCACAACAAATCCAAATCACTTTTTTTCCTCCATGATTCAAGGGGCCGATGGCACTCTATATGCTTTCTATTATTCAAATATTATAGATAATTCCACAACGCCTGATTTTGAAAGACTTCATTTTTATTGCAAGTTAGAGAATGGAACTTGCACTTCAATGCTCGATACGGGACTGACTCCAAAGGAATTCAAATACATCCCCCTATCTAATGGCACATTACTATTTGATAGTTACGATTCCATTGGAGAGCCTTTTCACCTAACTTTAGGAAGCATTGGTCAACTCGTGAATTCTACTAATTTTAATATTGACCTAAAACTCAACCTGGGGCCTACTCCACTTTCAGAAGTTGATAATATTCAGACAGCCCTTAGGACAAGCAACGGAAACATTTATGCTCTTCAAAGTGGTAGCAGTCCAAAAATACTACAACTAGCTCCAACCTATGATCCCATTGACTTACCAAATAGTTTTCCAATCGTTGACTATCGAGACGGCGGTAAAATTATTATGGCTTTTGTTTCATCGAACATCGTTCAAAGTCTAGATCCAGAAACCAATGAGCTAAACACTCTCAATTTTCCGGCTGGCAAAATATTCTCGCTTCGCTACGTGGCCGACGATGTTGTCTTATTCTCTATTTTGAATTCTCCATCAAACTCAAATGAAGGAAATTTGAGCGTGTATCGTTATATCGTTTCTCAAGACAACTACGAACTCCTTTTAGATACAGACAGCTTTAGTTATCTGATTGCCATACCCTAGCTGATTTTTACCGTTGGTTATATCATTTTACGCATTATTTTCTTTGGTGTTGTATAAGTTTGATTTGATAAAGGTCGCCATTGTCAGTTGAGAAATACAGATACTCGTCTGGGCCTTCCTTGACGTTTCGTATGCGAAAACCTTTTCCAACAAGCAGGCGTTCCTCTTTGATAACTTCATTTTTGGCATTTAGCTCAATGTGATTTAAGTGCATGAGTGCCAACGCTCCTGAAAACACGTGACCTCTCCAAGGCTTAAGATGGTTTCCTTCATAAATTTCAAGCCCACATGGTGCAATGGAGGGTGCATAGTATTGAATAGGTTGTTCAATGCCCTGCTTGCTGGTGCCTTCGCCAATGGAAAACCCTGTCACATATTCTTTACCGAAAGTGACAATAGGCCAGCCATAGTTCGCTCCCTTCTTGAGAATATTAATTTCGTCACCGCCTTGAGGGCCATGTTCTTGCTCAAATATCTTTTGGGTTTTTGTTTGAATAGCTAGACCTTGAGGATTTCTGTGTCCGTACGTCCAAATCTCTGCTTTGGCACGAGGATATTGCTTGGATGGAAAGGGGTTCTCCGGCGCAGGCTTTCCAGTGTCAGTGAGCCGCAAAATTTTTCCGACATGATTATCTAGCTTTTGAGCAAGATGCCTTTCATTACGCTCACCCACCGACAAATACAAAAAATTTTGTGCATCAAACAAAATACGTGAGCCAAAATGAATACGTGATTGAACAAAAGGTTCTGCCGTAAAAAGAATCTGAAAATCGTTAATTCGAAGGTTCTTGAGTCGGAATCGGGCAAGACGTGTTGATGATTTATCGTTATTATCTTGAACGCTGTAAGAAACATAGATCCAACCATTTTCTTTATACTTGGGATGAAGGCGAATATCTAAAAGACCTCCCTGCCCTTGAGCATAGACTGGTGGAAGACCCCGAATGGTTCGTACAATCTGATCTTTAGGGCTAAAAAGCTTAAGCTCCCCTTTTCGATGTGTCAGAAGAATATTGCCATCAGGCAAAAATTCAAAACCCCAGATCACCTCACCTGTTTTGATCAGGCGCTTTGCAACAAGCTGCATTCCCGACGAAGAAAACGGTATCTCACTTTGCGCCTTAACATAAGTTGCAGACAAAATAAGTGAGAGACTTACTATAACATTTCGTATCTTATCCATTGGCGTAAATGACTGATTAAATCACAAATATCTATACTTCGCACTGAAGCAGTGTAAACGCTTTACCAAGTAATTAGTTACAAATACTTCTATAAATTGGGGAGACGAGACCTATTTCGAAGTAGGTCTCGTCTCCCCACTTTCTTTCCAATGGGTCCAAAACGAAATCTTGACAATCACAATAGGATGTATATTTATGCATACTACTATGCACTTTTATACATCGCGAGATTTAATTTGACCACGCTTTGGGGAGGTAGGTTTACGCAGTCTGCGCATTCTGATTTGTGGAATTTTACCGTTTCACATGAAGATCGACGCCTGCTTTCATTTGATATTCAGGCTTCTATGGCGCACGTTAAGATGCTTGCTCACTGCCATATTATTCCAGAATCTGAGTGCGATGAGATTCTAAAGGGACTAGGCACTCTACTCGAAGAATCTGAAACAAATAGGTTTGTTTTTTTGGACACTGACGAAGATATTCACTCAGCTGTGGAACGAAGACTCAAGGAAATTATTGGTGACGTTGCTGGAAAACTGCATACGGGTCGCTCAAGAAATGATCAAATTCTTGTGGATCTCAAACTTTATCTACTTCAATCTGCACGCAATCGAACTCGCCAGCTTCGAGAACTTATCAAGACATTTGTGGCACAAGCCGACAAAACCAAAAACTTGATCGCACCGGTCTATACTCATCTTCAACAGGCACAAGCTGTTTCGTTTGCACATCACTTACTTGCCTACGCATGGATGTTTAAACGAGATCTAGATCGATTTAATAGCTTAATTGAAAGGCTTGATATTTCCCCTCTTGGAGCATGTGCTGGGGGTGGAACGTCTTTGGGTATTGATCCCAAGCACTCCGCAAATATGTTGGGTTTTAAAAATGTATTTCGAAACTCAATCGACACAGTTGCTTCTCGGGACTTTGTTTCTGAGTATGCCTTTTGTGTATCACAGAGCATGATTCATCTTTCGCGCCTGGGAGAAGAAATAATTCTTTGGAGCACTAAAGAGTTTAATTGGATCACCTTGCCCGACGAACTAACCACTGGATCGTCAATGTTACCTCAGAAAAAAAACCCGGACATGGCAGAGCTTCTAAGAGGAAAATGTTCAGGGGCAATTGGCGACTTAGTAGCCATTTTGTCCCTACAAAAAAATCTACCACTTGCATACAATAGAGATCTTCAGGAAGACAAAACGTATCTTTTTAGATCAGATGATACGCTTGAGGCATCGCTCAAAGCATCTCACGCACTGATTGCTTCCGCCAAGTTTCACCCAAAGGAACCTGATCCGATGATTTTAGCAATTGACCTTGCCGAACGTCTTGTTAAAAAAGGAGTCCCATTTAGAAGTGCACATCAAATGGTTGGGCAATTGGTTTTGTCTTTGGAAAAAACAGACAAGTCCTTTAGCGATGTCGCTTCGACTGACCTCGAATCACAAACTGATAATCTTACTTTTGACGATCTTAGAAATTTAAATTTAGAGACTTCTCTTCGTGAGAGACAATCTTATGGTGGAGGTTCGATTGCTTCAGTCGAACGACAAATAGGCCAATTGTTAATATTTTTGGAAGAGGGACAAGGCGCGTGAAAAAGGAAAGACAAAATGCCATATTGGAACTTATAGGTTCGAGTGCTATTGATACACAAGAAGCACTGACAGATGCCATACGAAAAATGGGATTTGAATGCACCCAAACGACTATATCGAGAGATATCTCTGAGTTACAGTTAACAAAAATTGGGGGCGCCTACAGAAGATTTTCTGATTCTCCGGCGAAACCCATCGAGCGCGTTTTCGCGAATCATGTTCTAGATATCGTCATGGCTGGGCCAAATTTAATAGTCATTAAAACCAATCTTGGCAGTGCACAAGTTGTGGCTGCAGAACTTGATCAAGTAAAATGGAAAGAAGTTGTGGGCACAGTTGCCGGAGATGACACTATTTTTGTCGCGATAAAAGGAAAACATGAACAGTCTATTCTTTGGAAAAGAATGAAACGTCTGCCTAAAGGAGTTGTTCTGTGAATGACCCTATCGTATTGGCCTATAGTGGCGGTCTCGACACATCGTTCCTGGTTCCGTATCTGAAAGAAACTTATCAGGTGCCTATCATAGCAGTTCATGTCAATACTGGAAGCATCGAAAACAGAAAAACAGAAGCAATGCTTAAAAGAGGTATTGAACTGGGAGCAACAGAAGTCAAAGTAATCGATGCAAAAAGGCACTACTGTGATGCGATTCTTTCTTATCTTATTAAAGGAAATGTTCTTCGAGGCGATGTTTATCCACTTTGTGTTGGGGCCGAACGCGTTTCTCAAGCCATGGAATTGGCAAATTATGCGCAGTCGATCAAAGCTTCAAAAATTGCTCATGGATCCACTGCAGCAGGCAATGACCAAGTTCGCTTTCAGGCCTATTTAACCATACTTGCACCAAATATAGAAACCATCGCGCCGATCAGAGATCAAGCATTTTCAAGAGACTATGAAATTGAGTTTTTGAAAAAGCGTGGCCACAAATTTGATTTCACAAAATCTAAATACTCCATTAACAAAGGTCTTTGGGGAACAACCATTGGGGCTCGCGAATTTCAGAATTCCGACTTTATAGTTCCCGAAGATGTATTTTCTAAGGTTTCGTCTTGCGAAACTGAATTGATTGACATTCAGTTTGAGAGAGGACTACCCGTTGCTATAGATGGACAGTCGCTTCCACTTGATGCTGTCATTGAACATTTGAACGATCGAGCTGGTAAGAAGGGCATTGGCCGAGGAATACATATTGGAAATACGGCCTTAGGCATTAAAGGTCGCATAGCTTTTGAAGCACCGGCAGCGAAAGTACTTATTGATGCTCACAGAGAACTTGAAAAACTTGTGATGACCAAATGGCAGAGTTATTGGAAACACACGCTTTCAAATTTCTATGGTGAACATTTGCACGAAGGTCATTATTTTGACCCCGCTATGAGAGACATTGAAGCGTTTGTAGATCAAACGCAGATGCGTGTGAGCGGAAGTGTCCGCGTTGCCCTTTCTGAATATCGCTGCCAGGTTCAAAGCTGTACTAGCCCCTACTCACTTTTTGATCATACTGTGGGCACCTACGGAGAAAGTGCCCAAGGCTGGACTGGACTTGAGGCCAAGGGTTTTGCCAAACTTGGAACACTTTCCGATAATTTATGGTGGCAAAAACGAGGGTTAAAGTGAGAATTAAATTGGATAAGATTGCTTCCTCCACACGAAATATCCCCTTGGACAAAGAAGTTCAGATATCACCCGATATCATCTCCCAGGAGGGTTATATTGTTGCAGCAAAAGTACTAGCCCGAAAAGACATCTACAATGAACTCGAAGATGTGCACGGACGAATGCTTAAAATTCAAGAAGGAGACTATATCGCAGGCGTACTGGGCTCTAGAAAAGCCTTACGAGGTTATGCCGGTTACGTACCCGAGACCATAAATGTTGGAGATATTTTAGAACTCTTAAACTTGGGTGGTGTGATTGGCAAATGCAACTCTCAATCTGAATCGATAGGCTCTGCAATACCTGTTGAAATATTGGGAGCGGTTTTAACCTTTCCTTCAATTGAGGAACGCATAGGAATTCCGGCGCATATTGGCAAAGGGTCAATCCCATGGTCAGAATCATTGGCGTATTCTCCGCCTATCATTTTTGTCTCGGGCACCTGTATGCATACGGGTAAAACAACTGCGTGCAGTGAAATCATACGTGAATTAACGCACAGAGGACATCGCGTTGCAGGCGCCAAATTAACTGGCGTATCGCTTCTTCGAGACTCACTCAGAATGCAAGACTGTGGAGCGATCAAAAGTTTTAATTTCACCGATGCGGGCCTTGCTTCAACCGGAGACAAGCATGTGGTCAAAGTAGCAAAGGGCATTATTCAAGCTCTTGCGAAGTGGGAACCCTCAGTCATTGTTGCCGAACTTGGTGATGGAATCGCCGGAGAATACGGTGTCTGCGAAATTCTTAAAGATGCCGAGCTGATGTCTTTTGCAAAGGCTCATGTCCTATGTGCAAGTGATCCTGTGGCATCGTTTGGGGCCAAACATTTTTTTAAAGAGCAATTCAATCAAGATATTACAGTAATGACCGGACCCGTTACAGATAACGATGTTGGAATTAACTATATTTCGAATCACCTAGGCATACCATCTTGGAATGCCCGACTTTCACATAAGCAAATGACCGATTTTTTAGAAAAGAAAGTTTTTGAAAGTGCGTAGAACTAAATCGAAAGTTGGCATATTTGGGGGTTCTGGTCTTGTCGCAGGAGAACTCATGCGACTGGTCATGAACCACAAAGATTTAGACTTGTTCTTTGTGCACTCTTCACATAACAAAGATCAGTCGATCGCAGACATTCATCCTCAATTTTTTGGCCTCACGGATATGCGTTTTTCGCCTCTGGATCCACAGGAATTAGCAAGCCAAGTAGATATTATTTTTTTGGCGATTCAACATGGGAAAACTCAGGACTACAAAAAAATATTAGAACAGTTTCAAGGAGTCGTAATCGACTTAACATCTGATCATCGAAGTTCTCCTGATTTCGTCTATGGCATTCCTGAAATTTACAGACATCGCTTAAAATCTGCCGTTCGAATTGCAAACCCCGGGTGTTTTGCAACGTCTGTGATTCTTGGTTCGTTTCCAATCCTTAAGGATGAAATGTGCGAATCAAAGTTCACAGTGAGTTCAGTAACAGGATCCTCTGGTTCTGGAATGTTTCCGTCTCAAAAAACGCATCATCCATTTCGTGATGAGAATATGTTTGCTTATAAACTATTCGAGCATCAACATGAACCCGAAGTAACTCATATACTGAACAACCAACTGGAGACAAAAACAAATCTCATTCTTACAACCCATTCGGGGCCGTTCATTCGTGGCATACATTCCACTTTGTTTCTTACTCTCAAAAATAACCATAAGACGACAGATTGGAACGCATATCTTCGAGAATTTTATATCGACTCGCCCTTCGTCAGAGTTCGCAGTGAGCCTCCCATGCTCAACAATGTTGTGGGAAGTAATTTTTGTGATCTATTTGCTGTGCAACGTGATCAGGATTTAATTGTGATTTCTGTTTTGGATAATTTAATTAAGGGTGCCGCGGGTCAAGCCATTCAAAACCTGAATATCGCCCTAGGTTTACCTGAAAAGGAGGGGTTATGGATCATTCCACCATGCCCATAGAAGATCATTACTTAATACCATCGTACTCCAAACTCCCCTTCTCAGTCGAAAAAGGTCAAGGATGCTATGTGTTCGACGAACAAGGAAATCGTTTTTTGGATCTTTATGGGGGGCATGCCGTAGCTCTTTTAGGACACTCGCACCCCGCCTTGATACAAGCCATGGTCGACCAAGCATCAAAATTATTTTTTTATTCGAATGTTGCTTACAACTCAGCGAGAGCTATGGCTGCAAAATCTTTAGTTGACTGGGTGGGTGGTGACAGACAAGTATTTTTTTCTAATTCGGGGGCAGAAGCTAACGAAAATGCTTTAAAGCTAGCACAAATAGTTACCGGAAAAGACCACTTTGTTTCGTTTTCAGGTTCTTTTCATGGTCGCACTCAAGGTGCATTGGCCATGACAGGCATTCGTAAATATCGAGATTCATCATCTTCAAAAGTGCAATTTGCAAAATTTGGAGACATCGAAGATTTAGAAAGACGGCTAGATGGTTCGGTGGCGGCAGTCATGTTTGAAGCTATACAATCTCTGTCGGGCGTTGTAACAGCCTCCAAAGAATATTTTCAGGCGGCTGTAAAACTTTGCAAGAACACCGACACACTTATTATCTTCGATGAAATTCAAACAGGCCTTGGTCGATGTGGCCATGAGATGTATTTTCACGATATCGATATTAATCCGGATTTTGTAACGCTCGCTAAAGGTGCCGCGGGAGGATATCCAGTTGGAATTACCTTGGCCAAGAGAGATCTTGTCAAAGATTTGAAACCAGGACATCTAGGATCTACTTTTGGAGGAGGACCCTTGGCCTGCGCACTCATAACCAAAACTTTGTCTATTCTTAAAAACGATCACTTAGTCGGCCGTGCAAGAGAACAGGGAGATAAGATCTTATCGATATTGAAAAACACTAGGCATATTCATGAAGTTCGAGGTCAAGGTCTTCTTTTAGGCCTTAAAACCGATGTTCCTGCGTCGGATCTCATTCAACGTTTTTTAAAAAAAGGTATTATTGTTGGTGGTTCTTTAGATCCTCATATTGTGCGACTCCTACCACCTTTAACTTTATCTGATAAAGACATTTCACTTTTTGAACACGCTCTACGAGAAATATTTTGAAACATTTTATTCACTTATCAGATTGGTCCAAAGCAGATATTCGACATATGTTGGATCTCGCAAGTGAGATGAAAAAAGGTCGTCCAGCACCCGTTGATTTTTCAAATCTTTCGTACGGTCTTTTGTTTTTTAATCCTTCACTTCGTACGCGGGTTTCTTCAATGAGAGCGATAGAACAAATGGGTGGCACAGCGATAGCTTTGAATGTAGGTGACGACAGCTGGAGCATGGTTACCGAAATGGGAACCACCATGAACTCAACTGGAACCGAACATATTAAAGAAGCGATTCCTGTTCTGGGACGTTATTTTAATTTTTTAGGTGTTCGATGCTTTGGAGACATGAGCAATTTTGAAAATAGTCGCAAAGACACGCTGATTCGATCTGTCGCATCATTGTCTACGATTCCAGTTATTAACCTTGAGTCGTCCATGGCTCATCCCTGTCAAGCACTTGCAGACATGATGACAATTGAAGAACACAATAGGCAAAAGCAACTAAAGCGCCCCAAAGTAACTATTTCTTGGACGCCTCACCCCAAAGCTGTACCAATGGCCGTTACAAACTCATTTCTATTGCAAGCAACGCGCATGGGTTGGGATATATGCCTTGCAAGGCCTGAAGGTTACGAGCTCGATGCCGACGTGATTGCAAAAGCACAGATTTTCTCAACAAAGGCAGGTGGTTCATTTAAAGAAACCTCTGACCAAAATGATGCATTTAATGGTGCCAATGTCATCTACGCAAAAAGTTGGGGTTCTATCAATGGTTACAGTAAACCAGATGAAGAACAAAAGCGCAAAGCTACGCTTGGTCACTGGATTATAAGTCGAGATATTATGGGGAAAACACAAGATGGAATTTTTATGCACTGTCTTCCGGTGAGAAGAAATGTGGAAGTAACCGATGATGTTCTAGATTCTAAAGCTTCTGTCGTTATTGACCAAGCTGAAAACCGCTTGCACACCCATAAGGCTATCTTGTGTCATCTTCACCAAATAAACGAAAGAAAGGATTTACGATGACTTCTCAACTCTTAGGCCTCAAGCAGGCTATTCCATATCTTCGAAAATACCGAGGCTCTCAGTTTGTCATTAAAGTTGGAGGGTCAATCTTTCAAAAAGATAGCTGGCTTACTGAACTTTTAGATCAAGTTGCAGCGCTGTACTATATGGGCATAAAAATTGTTCTTGTACATGGTGGTGGACCGCAACTTGATGCTCTAGCTGGTCGAATGGGAATCGAACAAGAGAAAATTGGAGGAAGACGTATTACTAATGAAGCAACGCTTGAGCTAGCTAAAATGACTTATGCCGGCACCCTAAATATGAAACTTGTTTCTCTATTTAATGCACTCGATGTACCCGCAGTTGGTTTAACTGGAGCAGATGGTCTATCGGTTTTAGCAACCAAAAGAGCTCCCGTGAATATCAAAAACGAAGTCACAAATGAGTCGCACACGATTGATTTTGGTTACGTTGGTGACGTAGTTTCTATTCATACTCATCTCTTAGATGATCTTTTGAGCAAGGGTTTTATCCCGGTGATTTCAAGCCTGGCTTCCGATGTGAATGGTCAAATTCTTAATATTAATGCCGATACCGTGTCACAACACTTGGCCGTAGCACTAGGTGCAAAAAAATATATTAACGTTACAAACGTAGCTGGCATTTTGAAGAATCCAAAAGACGAAAGGTCTCTGCTTTCTTGTGCAGATATCGAAAACATCGAATCCATGAAATCCGACGGCATTATTCAAGGCGGGATGCTTCCCAAAGTGGAGGCTTGTATTTTAGCGATCAAGGGAGGTATTGATCGCGCACATATTATCGACGGGCGAGAAGCCGATAGCCTTCTTAAAGAAGTTTTTACCAATGAAGGTAGTGGAACCCTTGTTGTAAAAAAAATGCGAGCGCATGCCTCTTGAGCTTTTAAAACAATTGGTATCGATTCCGAGTGTTAGCGGCGACGAAAATAGCATTGCTACTTTCTTGCATGACTATCTCCTTGAAAAGGGTCTAAAGCCCCAGCGAAAGGGAGACAATATCTGGTTTGACATTTACAAAGGAGATGGGCCGCGCCTTTTGCTAAACAGTCATATAGATACTGTTCCACCATCATCTCAATGGACTCTTGATCCTTTTGTACCACTTGAAGAGAATTCTCGCCTGTATGGTCTTGGAGCAAACGATGCAAAAGCTTCTGTTTGTTCCATGATTAAAAGCGCTATATCGCTTCGGGATAGTCCTTTTGAAGGGACACTTGTGGTTGCCCTGACATGTAACGAAGAAAAAGGGCGCCTTGGATTAGAAACAATCATTAATGAACTTGGAACCATTGACGCTGCTATTGTTGGTGAACCCAATGGTATGAATATCTGTGTGGCTCAAAAAGGTATTTTGGTTTTGGAACTTTCTTGGGTTGGAATTTCATCCCATTCTGCTCATGGCTCTAGCAACAACGCTTTACTTCATTGCATTCAAGATCTCGAGTATCTTTCACAACTTTCTTGGGATCGTAAAGATATGTTTTTAGGTGAAACGCGACTTGAGGTCACAAGTGTTCATTCGGGAGATCGAGTCAATGTGATCCCAGGCGAAGCAAAAGCAATTGTAGACATACGTTACAGCCCTAAATATTCGACAGATGAAATCATCAAGATAATCAAACAATCTACAAAAGCGAATATTCGTATTTATAGTGATCGCAGGTCTGCAGTTAGTACAGATCCAAAAAGCTTTATTGTGAGAGCAGCCATGGCAGCTCAACCAAACGTCTCCTTAGTCGGTTCCAAAACAAGCTCTGATTGGGTGTTTTTAAAACATCTGCCTGTGATTAAAATGGGTCCCGGTGATACCACAAGGTCCCACACGGCCGATGAGTACATTCAACTCGACGAACTTGAACAATCGGTTGATATCTACAAAAATACCATCACCAATTATTTCAAATATGCATCAGAACATTGATTTCGAAGGGTTTAAGAAGAACTCAATTTGATGAAATCAACCACTAGAGGAAAGTGATCGGACACACCCTTTCGATTAGATGGCGTAAACGCATTAGGAAATCCATTTTCTGTTTTTTGACCTGGAGCATTTTTTATCACACGAACCGACATGGGATCGATCTGCCAACCATTGACCTTTGACGCCCTAGAAAGAAGAATCATATCTAAAAATGACCATGATTTTTCCGAAGCGTAGTAATTTGTACCCTGGCAACCCTCGCACAAATAGTGAGCAATATTCCAAAGAGGCTCGATATATGTTTCCAACATTTTGGAACTTTTGTTTTCTTTTGCCGTAATATTAAAATCTCCCGCTGCGACTTCAAAGGATGTTTTGTCTGCTTCCTTCAATAAAGTATTTAGAAAACTTAAGGCTTGGATGCGCATTTTGCGAGGATGATACGCCGCAGGAAAATGAACTCCAAAAACATTGACTGAACTTTTATCTTTCAGAATAAAGCGACTATTCAAGATGCCTCTCGTATTTGATGTCTCACCAGATGGGAGATCTTTAAATGGTATTGAATGTAACGTTGGTTTATTTATAGAACGAAATTTTGAAAGCATCGCTACATCAATACCACGAACGTCAGAACCTTCTATAAGGATGGCCTCTTGGTAGTTCATCTCGCCTAAAAAATGATCTTTCCAATGGTTTAAAACAGAAAGATTTTCAACTTCCTGAAGAATGACAATATCTGGTCCAAGTCCGCGATTGATCTGTTTTAGAACGCCTGTCAGACGCTCAAGTTTTTGATTTAAGACGTCCATCGACCAGTCCCAGTAGAGGCATTCCTTTCGCCACTTCGGAACTTTTATTTTTTTGCATCGCCTCTTATGTGCCTTTGTTTGTTTTTGCTCTTTGGGAAGATAAGTATAGTCATCTTTACCTCTATCATGTTTGGTATCAAAGAGGTTTTGTACATTGTACGTCATGACGGTGAACCGATCTTTTAATACTTTTGATTCGGATGCGTCACAACAAAACGTAACGGCTAATAGAGATATAAGTAATCGCATGATCTCGACGATATCTAACATAGATTACGATGTAAAATGGGAAGATTTATTTTATATTTGATCTGATTTTCAAGCGCCGATCGGTTACTTGTGTCTTGAGCACATAAATTATCGAGGCCACACTCAAAGTGAATAATACCATTATCCACTCTTGAGGTTTAATACTCGTAAGCATCCCCAACATCGTCAATAGTGCTGCGATGGCAGCACTATAAAACAGAAATCGCTGACCATAAGTTTTATTTGTCACTGTTTTTGAAAATTGAACCAATGCAGAAAGTATACAACCCAAATAGAGCAAAATGGCTGATAAATTGGCTAACACAGCTAACGTGTCAAAGCTTCCAACCGATACGAGAGCGAACAAGACTATCGAAAGTACATAGAGAGAGATTTGAGGAATACTCTTTGTTTCATGGAGAATACCCAAAGCTTTTGGAAGAAAACGATCTTGGGAAAGCACGTAAAGAAGACGTGAGAGTGAAATCATCATACTGACTAAAAAACCAAACATCGATACACTGGCACCAAGCAACATCAATAGTTCTCCGGGTTTTCCCATAAAAACTCTCGCAGCCAAAAGTAAGGGCTTTTCATGGCCAGCACTTAGCGCCTGGCCAAGAGCGGATTGTGCACATATTTGTATCAACACATAAAGCACAACAATGGAGATCAACGAGTATGCCAAGGCCAATGGAATTGTCTTATTGGGATTTCGAATCTCTCCACTTGGAATCAACGCACTTTCAAGGCCCATAAATGCAAACAAAAGCAGCATAGATCCACGTGACAATGTTGTGAAATCAAGATGTGGGCTCAAGGAGATTTGCTTCAGTTCTATATGCATTATGCCCACTATGATGAATATTAAAAGCGGTAAAAGCTTAAGCACACTTATGACCGCTAGAGTATGTGCACTACGATTTATTGACGTTAAACTCAAAAACAATAGCAAAGCGAGAAGACAAATAAGAAGAAGTGTTCTTGAGTATGGGAAGAAAGCCAAGAGCGCATCAGTCACCGAGGCCATGGCAAAAATCCCCAAAAGAAACCCCAAAACAGCGGTACAAAAACCGGCATAGGGCCCAAAACTTTCGGCCACATAGGCATACGGACCTCCGGTTTTAAGAATATTTCGCCCAACCGTGCCAAAACAATAACCAATGAATCCCATAAGCACACCACAAATCAAATACAAAAAAGGAGCATTTATTCCAGCAATAAGAAAAATTGCACCAGGCAATCGGAAAATACCTCCCCCGACAGTGCAATTAAAAATACTTGCCGACAGACCCATAACGCCTAACTCTTTTCTTAGAGATATATTGTTCTGATCAACAGACACCTTCATATTAGTCATGACGATTCTCCACTTGATAACGTAGCACACATAAATATAATGTTGTATCGGTACATCAGTACACATTATTTGTCAAAATTACTTTTCATTACAAAGTTCTATGATATGTAAATTCTATGGGGCAACGCCTATCAAAGCAGAAACTACTCTTAGATCTATTACAAGTCTCAGCGAATGATCCTCAGTCGCTCCAAACATTTTTGAGCGCACTGTTCACCTCGTCAGAAATTAAAGACATTCAGGATCGAATCCGCATATTAATATCTTTACACCAGGGCAATTCACAGCGAACTGTTTCTCAGTCTGAAAAAGTAAGCATTTCGAAAGTTACAAGAGGTGCAGCCACACTTCGAAAACATAGAAAATTTTTCACTGACCTTTTCAGAAGGCTTTGTTGAATATAAAATAGCCGTCTTGAAACATCCATTCTCTGCTTTGCTCGTTGTTATTTCGACGACTGGCAACTTTATAAGCTCATCAAGAACGCTAACAATCGTCACGTAGCGGTCACATTTCCTTTCCTTAGTCGGAATAAAATCAATATTAATCAATTAAGTTGATGCAAACGCCTGGCATGGATGGATTGGATGGGTCGGTATG
>JAGRAY010000240.1 GCA_020434375.1 Bdellovibrionales bacterium
GGAAGATTGCCGTATGGCGACTTGGAGCGCAGCGACGGAGCCAGTAGGCAACTTCCAAAATTTACTTTGGTGTTTCACACTTATATTTAATTTACTATAGACTCAAACCGATTGAAGTTGTTCGTTGGTGTATTCCACCATAAGGTCGTGGAGTTCATCCTGGCATTTTTGGGCATCGTTGTAGCGGTCTCTCATTTCAAGCTCGGATTTTAACTCGTTTAACGCAAAAATCTTATCTTGAATAGACGAACTTTGAAGCGCTATTTTTTTCATGATTCTTAGGCGGTCGCCTTCTGCCTCGAAACGCTCTTTTTTCATCCCAAGCATTCGATAAATAGAAACCAATAAAGTTGAACACCAAAGCGCCGAGGTACTCATCGGATAACTTAAGATCACATTTTTGCACCAATAAGTGGCCCCAAAAATATCGCCTGACCAATAGCAAGAAGAGGCCAAAGCAGCCAAGGCAAAAGGACTTAGCACCCTATGTTTCATATTCGCAATTCTTTCTAACTTTCGCTGTCCTTTTTTTCTCGATTCGATTCGATCCATTTGCAAAATCGCTTTTCGAAGTTCATAGACAAGAATCGGATCAAGTTTTGAGTCACTCTCTAGATGTTTTAAGTTTTGTATCATCAGTTCTTATTGTACCGTGAAAGACTCACGAAGGTATAGTTGACAATTTAAATATTATTGAGCCGCATAAAAAGTATTGACATTCAGTTCATCTGGTTTTGCGATAAGACTGATCTGTCCCAGTGTATCGGTTCGAAAAATTCGAATACGATGAAGAAGTAATCTATAAAGCACAGATTTTGCAGGATGACCAAACGAGTTTCCCCATCCTGCGGAAATTAAGGCATATTTTGGCTTGCTCCATTTTAAAAACCCGAGAGACGAAGAGGTTTTGCTTCCGTGGTGCCCCACTTTGAGAAAATCGAGACCTTGTATGGGCAAGGTTTTTGCACTCAAAATCGCTTCCCCCCTTTTTGTTAGATCGCCCATAAAAAGACCTTGAAAACCATGAGCTTTTACCCATAAAACCAAAGAACTATCATTAAGTTTTGAAACAAACCTTTGATTGGCAAGTGGGTACAAGACCTTCATCTCAAAATCTTTCACATGAAACTTATCTTGACTAGCATCTTTCCACTTTACAGAAACTCCTTTTTTTACAGCCATCAATGAAAGATTTTTCGTTGGAACTGAAAAATCAAGTCGTGATAACCAAAGTTCTTTAACTTCAAAATCACGAAGCACACCTTCTGCTCCACCAATATGATCTTGATCTCCATGTGTAATCACAAGAGCGTCCAATTTTTTTATGCCGTGAGCTTTAAGCCATGATCTAAGTAAATCTTCATTTGGCCCCGTATCGATCAGTATTGTTTTACCGCCTAACACACGAATAACGCACGCATCACCCTGCCCCACATGCAAAATATCGAATCTTGTAAAACCATCTTGGTTTTCAAGTTTAAACCATGGTTGTTTTGAGACACTTACAAAAATAAGTATGATCAAAGCAACTCCAACAACCAGCCTAAATCGCATACTTCTGAATCGATGATTTAGGCAAACCAAACAAATAGCTGTCAAAACCGCAATGACGACTAAGAACGGAAAGTGGGTATAAATATCGAGGCGGTGGAAAAAACTTACCCAAGCCTCTTGAGCAAACCACAATATATTTACAAACTCCTCAAAACAATAAAACAAAAACACTGCTAGCGAAGAATTAAAACATGCAACGATGAAAGCCATAAGTCCGAGAGAGACAAGCACAATGCCGTACCAAGGTGTCCAAATCACAGATCCAAAAATTGAACCTAGTGCATAGTGGTATATAAAAAACCCCAAAATGGCCACCGCCATACTCGACGCCAGCACACTAACCCAAATGTGTTGAAGAACCCGTCTTCT
>JAGRAY010000241.1 GCA_020434375.1 Bdellovibrionales bacterium
CCTCTGGCGTGGGATTGGCAAAATTGTCGGTTCCCAGGCAAAGCGAGGCAATCTTCACCCCACTCCGCCCTAATCGTCTGTATTCCATCTTGTTTTCCTTTTACGTTTTGCTTGAAGCAGTAACGTTTCATTGTATACTGTTCGTGCCCAGTTTTGTTGATCTTTGCAAGTTTATCATGCAAGCCTGCGGCATAAACCTTGAAATAGGTGCGTTGCTAACCTTAATTTCTTGGGTTATCCATGGGGTCATCCAAATTGGTTATGAGAATCGAATGGCTCAAGTAAGTCACAAATTCAAGGAATATTCGCATAAACGTCATCCACCTGAATAAACATCTTATGCGGTTGCCACATAACAAGAAGGCAACGACAATTTCAAATTAAGGTTATGAGCTACGAGTCAGAAAGTTTTTTCCCAAAGGGCACCAAGTTAAAGCATATGAAAGAAGTAATTCACCTATTGGGTTACCAGAAGGTAGAATCTGGCTTCAAAGTGCCGAATATCACTGATTCGATGATGTGGGTCGAATTAGAGGACTATAAATCGTGGGTTGGAGTGGAGTTAGACATTCTCGTCGAGAGTGGCGAAATTATCGTTACTACTAGATCACGAGCCGGTAGGAGCTACTGGGATTTAACACACCAAAACAAGACGATCAAGCTGTTAAGAGATATTTTTGGTGGTCATTTTAATACTGATGCTGGTAAAAACAGATATTGGCATCCAGAGGGACAACCGCCAACACCTATGTCTTCAGGTTGTTATTTAGCGAGATGGAGATTCAACAATGCTCTGATTAAGCCTCGCATTTATCTACGTCAGCGAGGACTGGATCAACCAAATACCAAACCTGCGCCGAAGGGTCTGAAATTTTTGGATGAAATGAATCCGAGACTATTCTCGAACAATTTACTTTTACCATACTTGGTCGCAATTTGGGAAGAATATTTTAAATCTACCTTCATTGTGCTGATAAAGTACTCTGAGCATAGGGAAACGGCTTTTAAGCGAGCGAGATTATCTCAGTCTCAACTAGAAGCCATTGCATCAGGTTACCAAGAGGTTGAGCAAGCATTTGCGGAGTCATTTTCTTTTCAAAGACCTTCAAATGTAGCGAGTAACTTTAAACTGATTGATCCTAAACTTGATATTGCAGGTTCACTTCGAAAACCATATCGAAGAAGAAAAAAATCTCTTTTTGATTCCATAGAAGAAATCGTGGAGCTAAGAAATGAATTCGTTCATTCAGGCTACATGGATACAACGATAGTTGACAAGGAAATAGAAAAAATACTGAATGATATTGAAGTCGCTGTAGATAGAGCTTACACAGCTATAGGCCAATTCTATAAATTCTCTCCAATCAAACATTTTTGAACTACAGTAAATACTGATTTGATAAAACTTTCGAATTAGCGATTTCTTATCGCCGCCAAACAGAGCTTGCACCTGACCTTTCGGCAGATAGGGCGGGCGAGGGTACTATCTTTACTTTAATGGCGTTAATCTTTTTTCATGGCTGATTTAGCCATTTTTGAGGAGCAATGATGACAGAAAAATACAATCATGAATTTGATGTTTACTCTTGTCCAGTTTGTAACAAAGATGGGATAGGAGTTGCTGAACACCTCTCTGAGACTATTTGTGCATCCTGTTATAAAAGATTTTTGATTAAAAGGGACGAAGGCCATATAAAATTAGTCCTATTCTCTGAAACTGATTTAGCCATCGCGGAGATGCGTGAAATACAACATCAATATCGCTCCATTCCTACAATAAGCCCTGGCATGGTTTATATTCCAGCAGGCGAGTTTGTATTGATTGATTGGCGGAGTCTTGAGCAACCTGGAATTCCTAAAGAATACCTTGATGCTTTTTGGATTGATCGGACACCAGTTACAAATATCCAATACT
>JAGRAY010000242.1 GCA_020434375.1 Bdellovibrionales bacterium
AGGTTGAGCCTAAAAAAGAGGGTCGTCAGCTTTTTACGCTTTTGGCTCCGGATCCGATAAAAATCAAGGAATATCAAGAGCTTAAAAAGAAGAATCCTAAATTAGATACAGAGCCGACGGCTGTATCGGAGTAGACATTTTTTGAATTTGGGAATTCATTATAAAACTTTAATAGGATTCCTTGTCAATTGAATGATTTTAACGTATATCTTGCAAAAATTAACGCTGAAGACGGCAAACAAGAGTTTTCGATGTTTTGAGGTAAAAACCTCGATATTTGGAAAATCGCCTTTTCAGAGGAGGATCAAATGAAACAAAAAACACACAGTGGTGCAAAAAAGCGCTTTCGTGTAAAGCCTAGTGGTAAAATAAAAAGAAAAAAACAGGGTATGAGACATATCCTTTCAAAACATTCATCTAAAAATAAAAGACATCTTGGTCAGCTCACCTATGTTCATTCAGCAAATGAGTATCAAGTTCAACGAATGCTGGTTTTATAAGGGAGTTAGCTGATGAGAGTAAAAAGAGGCTTTAAAGCAAGAAGAAGAAGAAATAAAGTTTTAAATAGAGCAAAAGGTTATTACGGAGCGAATAGCCGTTGTTACACAGTCGCGGTTGAAAAAAATGACAGAGCGTTGGTGTATGCTTATAGAGACCGAAAGGTTAAAAAGAGAGAGTTTCGTAAACTTTGGACTCAAAGAATTAATGCTGCTGCTAGATTAAATGGCACCACCTACTCTCGTTTGATGGGTGCATTAAATAAGTCTAAAATTCAATTAGATAGAAAAGTATTAGCTGATTTAGCTGTTCACGACAGTAGAGCTTTTGCTGAGATAGTCAAAACTGTTCTTCCCAATTAATCTTTGATTTAATTTTTGGGAGTGGAAATTGGAAATGGAACCACATGATTTTGCTTTCTTTGAAAAAAGAAAGCAGGATCACATATCGGCATCGTTAGATGAGAAGAATGAAGCAAAAGGGTTGAGCGGTCTTCAAGATGTGGTTCTTTATCATGATGCGCTTCCGGAAATAAATTTTGAAAACGTCGAGTTACAATCTAAAGTTTTTGGGCAAAGTCTAGAAACTCCATTTTTGGTTTCGTCCATGACAGCGGGCCACAGAGACTCATTGAAATTGAACACCCTAATCGCGAGATGTTGTTCTCGCATGGGATGGCTTATGGGCGTCGGTTCACAACGCCGAGAGCTGGACGATGAATCGGCATTGTCTGAGTGGAGAAAGTTAAAACAGGAAGTTCCAGAAGTCCGGCTAATGGGAAACATAGGCTTATCTCAATTGGCTCAAAGTTCTCAGCAGATTTATAAAATTCAAAAATTAGTCGATAATATGGAAGCCTTTGGGTTCTTTGTTCACACAAATCCCTTGCAGGAGTGTATTCAACCAGAGGGTACTCCTCAATTTGCTGATGGCATACGGTCTCTGACTGAGCTTTGTGATAGTCTGAATGTGCCTGTTGTCTTAAAAGAAACAGGTTGTGGTTTTTCAAAGAAGACATTGAACAAACTGAAAAATACTCCTTTGGCCGCTGTTGATGTGAGTGGTTTAGGCGGGACGCATTGGGGAAGAATCGAAGGTGATCGTTGCCAGAATCACGAGATTTTAGAGGAAACATCTAGAAGTTTTAAGGATTGGGGTGTATCTACCGTAGAATCAGTGGTTAATGCGAAAGAGTTACATTTGCCTTTTGAAATATGGGCTTCTGGAGGTTTGAGAAGCGGGGTAGATGCCGCGAAGTTGTTAGCTATGGGAGCGCAAGTTGTTGGGTTTGCAAAACCTATTTTGGAAGCAGCTATGGATTCAGAAGAGGCCTTGATGAAATTTATGGAGCGTATC
>JAGRAY010000243.1 GCA_020434375.1 Bdellovibrionales bacterium
AAAAACAGAGCTAATATTGAACTAATAGAAAGATTACCGCAAGGAAATTTTCGAATTCATCCCCTCGCTAATTGGACCAAAAAAGATGTCTGGCAATATATCACGAAACATAATCTGCCCGAGCATCCACTGCTATCGCAAGGTTATCTAAGTATAGGTTGCAAACCCTGTACACGTCCTGTATTTGATCAAGACTCAACCAACGAGCGTATAGGAAGATGGACAAATAATGAGAAGGTCGAATGCGGATTGCACACTTTGCTGAGAGCAAAAATGATGGAATCGTCTACTTAACAGAAAATCCTGTTTAAGAGAAAGTAAGTTTGCCTCGTGCTTGCCTTTCAAACTGTTTGGATTTCAACAAACATGAATCACTCAAAAGATAACAAAAAAAATGAGATTATTCTAGTCACTGGAGGTTTAGGTTATTTAGGCTCTCAATTAATCCGTGATATCGTTGCTGTAAATCCAGAAATTACCGTGCGTGTGTTGGACAATTTTCATTCAGGTTCTTATAGGGCAATCATGGATTTGCCTACAATTGGACATTATGAATTTATCGAAGGAGATATCTTAGATCCTCATGCTACTCGTCGCGCTTTGGAAGGTGTTTCTACGGTGATTCATCTGGCAGCAATCGTGCGTACACCTATGAGTTTTGACCGTACGACATGGGTGGAACAAGTAAACCATTGGGGAACGGCTCATCTATTGGAAGCATGCCTAAATGCAAAAGTGCAGCGATTTGTTTTTATAAGCACAACGGCCGTATATGGTCCTAGCAAGCAATCTGTCAATGAAAATGAGGCTTGCCTTCCCCAAGGAATCTATGCTCAATCCAAACGACAAGCAGAAATAGCTATTAATGTGGCTGGGAAAAGAGGTCTTCAATACACTATCTTTCGTTTAGGTGTGCTTTATGGCTTAGCCCCTGTTACAAGGTTTACATCTTTCGCTAATAGATTTGCGTATTTAGCTGGAATTGGTCGCCCTTTATCCATCTTTGGAGATGGGAGACAAAAGCGTTCTTTGACCCATGTGCGCAATGCCAGTGAAGCTATTTGTCTTGTATTGACCCATCCAAATAAGATAAGTGGCAAAACTTTTAATCTTGTGGATGAAAACATATCCGTCATTCAGGTTGCAAACATCGTTCAGTCCATTTCCTCTCATGCTGTTTTTCATTTTACAGAGCAAGATATTCGCACGCATTTATCGTTCTCAGCCGATAACGGTTTGTTACGCGCAACAGGCTGGCAACCCAAAATTTCGCTTCAATATGGTATGTCCGAACTACTCGCTCAATTTCAAAATGTATCCACATTGCCATACCCCAACAAAATACTAGATGAGTAAAACATAACACTTCACAATACTTTTAAGAAACGAAGGAATCGATGGCTAAGACAATTAAAAATCCTTGGAAAGACCAGCGCGTGCTTATTACTGGTGTATGCGGTACGGTGGGCAGCGAATTACTTAATCAGGTTCTTAACAACCAACCGTCCGAGATCATAGGGATAGATAATAATGAAAGTGCGCTCTTTTTTCTCAGTGAAAAATACAGAGAAATTCCACAAGTTAATCTTTATCTAGGGGATTTAAGAGATCGTGATAGATTAATCCATTTGCTGGACAGTATTGATATTGTCTTGCATTCAGCAGCGTTGAAGCATGTAATATTGTGTGAAAAATCGCCAACAGATGCAGTACAAACTAATATACTTGGCGTTCAAAATATCATTGATGCAGCTATTCAGAAACAAGTAAAGCGTGTCTTGTTTACATCCTCTGACAAGGCTGTCAACCCCA
>JAGRAY010000244.1 GCA_020434375.1 Bdellovibrionales bacterium
AGTTTGGCAGCAAAGCAAGCGGAGATAGAACTTAAAAGGCTTAAAATGGTCAGCAAGAGAAAAATATAGTGAGATCTAGATCGCTTTTATCATTTTGCCTATGTGCTTATCTGATCTCGTTGTCATCTTTTGCACAGAAAAAACCCAAGGATCCAGAGTCTCCCGATGCCGTCTCGTCGCCTTTGCCCATTGCTCGTCCCATTGAACAGCCAACTATTCCGGAATCCACAAGCACCGAAACATTTGGACTTTCAGACAATTTTGATGGGAATGTTCCTCAGTCTGGTGAGTCAATGTCGTCGACATCTTTTGAGCGTAGCTCACGCGCCCCACAAACTTATGAAATTGTTAAGGGCGATACCCTCTGGGATATTTGTAAGAAAATCCTTGGGGATCCTTGGTATTGGCCAAAACTTTGGGCATTAAACGACTATATTTCAAACCCTCACCTCATTTATCCTGGCAACTTAATAAAATTTTATGCAGGATCGGAAACCGCACCACCAAGAATGATGATTGGAGATTCGGGAGAGCCTGATGAAGGTGTGTTTGGAGATTCGAACTCAAATGCATCAGAGACGAAGTTTCACATTGATAAATCTTTTGCGAACGTTTTTGGTAAAACGGATGTCATACGTTTGAGACCTCTTATTTATATTAGTAAAAAGAAACCACGCGTGTTAGGAAAGGTCAGTCACTCAGGCCTTCCAAAACTTGAGCTTGTGTTCGGTGATACAGCTTATCTTGAATTTCACAAAAAAATGAAAGTTTCAGTGGGTGATAAATTTCATGTGATTGACTATGTGCAAGAAGTTTCAGATCCTGAAAGACCTTTAATGACTTATGGGACAATGGTTCGCAAGAATGCCGTTGTTGAAATAAATAAAATTACGAGAACAGCTATTGAAGCCAGAATTATTGGTGGTGACCGAAGTATTCGAAGAGGCGATGATTTCATTGAATACAAAGATGATGTTAAAGATATCAAACCCTTCGCTACGAAAAAGTCTATTCAAGGTCGCATTATTG
This sequence comes from Bdellovibrionales bacterium, assembly GCA_020434375.1. Taxonomy (GTDB): domain Bacteria; phylum Bdellovibrionota_G; class JALEGL01; order JALEGL01; family JAGRAY01; genus JAGRAY01. Next base: position 1,030 of record JAGRAY010000244.1, read on the forward strand.
CGACAGAGAATGAAAAGATTCTCATTGGTCAAAATGAGTTTGCATTTATAAACTTGGGTAAATCATCTGGAGTCAAAGAAGGGATGCGATTTTACGTTGTGAAAAAAGGGGATGGCATGCTTAGAGGTGATGATGAACACTTGCCCTATGTCATCATTGGGAATTGTTTCATTGTTGACGTTAGAGATAATACTTCGCTAATGTACGTCTCTAGTTTGAGAGAAACGCTCGAAGTAGGGTTTACAGTGAGAACTGTCGTACCTTAAACCTCATAACGGCTTTAATTTTGCATGTTTTTTCAAGATGATGAATCCCGTTAAAACGATCTGTCTTTCTGTGGTTGATGGCGTTTCCTACGATGATAAGCTAGCACTCATCATGAGACATGGCAGTGCGATAAATCTATTTGAGTGTTATGAGAAAAATAGCACTGACAAAAATGAAATCGCACTTTGTGAAAAGATCTTTTCAAAGGCAAACCAGAAAAAGGCAAAAGATGAAATTGAAAAGATTCGCAGTGTTGGTGGTTGGATGATCGCCTTGGGTGCTCCAGAGTACCCAAAAAATTTATCCCAAATTGATAAACCACCCCTTGTGCTTTTTGGTAAAGGAAAGTGGCCAAGGAATTATCAAAAATTTATTGGGTTTATTGGGCCGCGCAAACCGTCTCAGTATGGTATGAGAACAGCTAAATGGATTGCAAATGACTTA
>JAGRAY010000245.1 GCA_020434375.1 Bdellovibrionales bacterium
TATTAACTATCGCACCTTTGGACAAATTTCTGATAATCGGCAATTTTGGGGATATGAAGACTTTAGTGTTGCTGGAGAAACACTACTGTTGGTTAGCTCTGGTTATACTTTCCCACTGAAACGATCTATCGATAAACGTATTGGCCCTTTTTTTCTCGACAGTTTTTATGCTTCTATTTTCTACGAAGCAGGAAATATTTGGAATCATGGCGAGTTCAAAAACCTACAAAACAACTCTATCTTACTTCACGATATCGGAGCCGAAATTCGAATGAAGGCATTTATTTTCAGTGACTACAACCAATGGAACGGCATTGTGCGTGCTGCCCACGGATTTCAGGACAACACCGATCACGGCTTCAGCAATGACGACTGGCCCGTTCGATTTTATATAGGATTAGGTACTAGTTTTTGATGGGACAGTTTTTGCCGGGACGGAGGTCCGAAATAGAGGTCCGAAATAAAAATAAACGGTTCGAATTTCGAATGATCTATTGGCGTGCTAGGCCTTTTTTCGAGCCTAATGTTGGCATGATATCTGCTTTTGTTTTCAGCGATGCCTCGCTATCCTCGTTCCTGGACTCTGGAAAAAGACCTAGCTTTTCATAAAGTTTGGCGCGGACATAATCGTGAGTGGAATCTGGGTTCCGTTGATGAAAAACAGAAATATCTAAACTTGCTCGGCGAAGAACAACAGCGCATTTGTGAAAAATCTAATCCTCTTCATGCTATCTGTATTATGTCTAATCACGCTCATGAGCTGTACACCTTGGAACATCTCACAACGTTTTCCAATTTTATGCGCCAACATCATGGACGATATGGACGTTTTTTTAACAATAAGCATAAAAGACAAGGGAAGGTTGCACAAGATCGCCCCAAAACAAGTGCTATTGAAAACGATTATCACGAGATGATGGTCACTTTTTATATTCACGCGAATCCAATTCGTGCCAAGATTTGTAAAAACGCCAGCAATTACTCTTGGTCAACTCATATGCTTTATGCGTTTGGTAAAAGGGCCAAATGGATGAAAGATATAAGAATTCAATTTCCAAATTGGTATCTCAATCTAGGGAACACGTGGAAAGAGAGACAAATCAAATACCGAAAGGCCTTTGACTCGTATCTAAAAGAGTATGGGCTACAAAAAAAACATTTTTGTGTGTTTGGTATTGGATCCTATCAATGGCTATTTGACAGAAAGAAAAATTTTCGATCCATTTGGAAAGATAGACAAACAATCAAGATCACAAGTCCACCTGAATGAATTCCTCCGAACAACATGAGTCGGGACTATATATTTTTGCTACTTCGCTGATCCAAGTAGAACCTCGCGGGCTAAGGCCACCATATATGGTTCTTTTTGAAATCACGATTATTTACATTCAAAACACTTCTAACTATTGGTTTTAGCTTCGACTGAGACCTAATGATCAGAGAAATATCCAAGTAATAGTTCATAGTTGTTACCACAAAATTGAAAATCCAAAAAAGATCTTCATGAATCAGTTGCTGATATATGCAAATGCGATCAAACTCATAGCGCAGTAATCTTACCTCCGTCCCCTTATAAGTTACCAATATCCCTGAGCTAGAGCGTCGCGAACTTCGTATTCTTCGATCACTTGGTTTTTGTTTTGGTCGATGGTATCAAAACGTTTTTGATTACCTCCGAACTCCTGCAACGT
>JAGRAY010000246.1 GCA_020434375.1 Bdellovibrionales bacterium
TATTTTTAGTTACATCACACGATTTTCCTCAAAGGCCGCCGTTTGCGGAACGAGCGGGAATACGTCTCGAGGGATTGTAGTGGCAAAAGCGCCGGCCGAAAAAGTACGGCAAGTTTCAAATAGACGTAAAGCATTTTTATCGTATCGATGTGCACAACTCATGGCAGATGCGTGGAAAAAAAATCTCAATATCTTTCGGCATTTTGATATCAGGGCGCATCCAGTGGTTACAGTTGAACGCCCATTTCTAAAAGTAAACGGTTCCTTTGCGCACCCCAATATGCCACAAATCGAGAAATTTAAAGCCTCAAATGAGGTTTTGGATCTTTTAGAAAGAGGAGGGTGGGTATCGATCGAAGAAATCTCTGAAAAAACCGCATTAGAAATTCAGCATTTAATGACATTAGGGCTGATTTGGTCTCGCCTCGATGTTCCGCAGGGTACGTTGGAACCGATTCAATATTGGAAAAATCTATTGAACAACGAGTTATCCCAAGATGCGATAGTAGATCTTCTGGCGAAGTTCGAAAAACACCTCGAAAATTTTGAGTCTCTTGATATAGCCACACGAAGAGATGCCTTGAATGCAGCAGAGGACCTTTTTTTTGAGATCACACAGACATCCTCTCGGAAAGCACCTGGGGGTTATTATAGTGATCGATTTATTTTATTTTTAGATGAATTCAACGGGCGAGAGTTTGTCTTTGAAAAAAAAACCATTGAATCTTTGTTCCAAGATTTGAATCTGGCTTTGGAATTCATGGCACCAGAATGGTTGTGGCTACTTTTAAAATCGTACTTGCCTATTGCATTGAAAGAGCAAGATCTTCGAGAGGGCATGGGTTCGTATGAGGAAAACTATGAAAAGATCCTCAGCCTCTGTGAAATCTATGCGACAGGTCAGATAGATGCCAACGCGAGTCTTTCCGAAAATGAGATTTTTAAATCGTGGGTTCAAGATATTAAAGCGTTGATGGTAGAGAGAAACAAAATAGTAGCTTCGATCCCAAGAGAACCTCGAGAGTGCGAGTTTATTTTAGATAAGACGCTTGTTTCAAAGTATCGAGAATCAATAAGGCAAGTCATGGCAAAACATTTTGATTTTCCATTGCCTTTGTACAGCAGTTGTTTCATCTTCCAAGTTTGTCTCGATGATCATGCTCAACCCATGGCAGTGCATGATTCGTCAATATTTGGAAATGCCATGAATCTCATGATTTTAAATCATCTCTCACTAAATATTGCCGAGCAGAAAAAGGAGACGCTTTCGGCCATGCGAGCCATGCTCAATGCTACAAAAGATGAAAGATTAATTCAGCCTTCGGTCACGCCTTCCCAACAGACAAAATATTCCCCCTGGATTCTTCCAGATGAGGAACTTCCGTTTTTAAGTTTAACGCACAAGTCTAACGAAGGGTTTAAAACCATTTCAGATGTCGCCAGAAAAGATTCAAAAAACCAGTGGCGCTGGAATATTCCAGGTCACCTTCGATTAAGTCGAAAGTCTGTGATCGAAAGTGAAGGGTTTGTTCCACGTGTACGTTTTGGATCTGCGACTATTCAAAGAGCGACGTGGATGCTCAAAGTGCCATCAATCCTTAAAGAGTCCTCAAAACCTAATAAAGAACATTTGTTTTCACTTTATCTCAAGGCGTTGTCGTTTAAAAAACAATATCACCTACCCAC
>JAGRAY010000247.1 GCA_020434375.1 Bdellovibrionales bacterium
TTGTTTGATGGGTTAGTGTTATCGGGGACGGGAAACCCTACAAATAATGGAACCTTTAGATTTGACAAAGGACTAGTTTCAAATTTTCACTTCAAGAATCTCTCAGGAGGTGAAAAGGCAGCTTTTGATTTGTTGCTTGATTTTATTATCAAGAAACAAGCTTTTGATGACACAGTGTTTTGCATTGATGAGCCAGAGCTTCATATGCATACAAAGCTCCAAGGAAAGCTGCTGGAGCAGCTTTTTGAATTATTACCCAATAACTGTCAACTTTGGATTTCTACACATTCAATTGGGATGGCACGAAAAGCCGCAGAACTATATCGTCTAAATCCTAAAGAGGTCGTATTTATAGACTTTCATAATGAGGACTTTGATCAGTCTGTAATTCTTAGCCCGAAGAAACCGAATAGACTCTTTTGGAAAAATATGTTTGATACAGCTTTAGATGATTTAGCGGACCTTGTGGTTCCAAGTAAAGTGGTGTTCTGTGAAGGGAAGAAATTGGGCAGTAAGGGTAGAAATCCTTCCTTTGATTCAAGTGTGTATACAAAGATTTTTTCTGAAGAGTTTCCTGATGTAGACTTTGTTCCTCTAGGTGGTGACAAAGAAGTTCGAAATGATTCTAAACTGTGGGAACTTGTTTTAAAGCGACTTGCTCCCGGGGTTAAAGCATCGTCAGTCTTTGATCGAGACGATAGATCCAATGAGGAAATCGATTCTTTGAAGAATCAGGGTGTTCGAGTTCTCGACAGGCGTGACTTAGAAAATTACCTTTGGGATGATGAAATCTTAACTAAACTTGCAGTGGAACGAAGTGCTGATCAAAAAGCTTCGATCATCATTTCTAAAAAAAATGAATTGCTTTCAAGAAATGAAACCAAGGATGATGTCAAATCAATTTCCGGAGAATTATACAATTTTTGCAAAACCACTTTATCGCTTGCACAATGCGGGAATAACGCACAAGCCTTCGCTCGGGATACCCTTGCTAGTTTGGTAAGTTCCGATACAGATGTTTACAAGGAACTTAAATTAATCATTTTTGGTCGAATGGAAATGTCAAAATAGAATAGATCAGGAAGGAATAATAAGATCGCAAAGAACGGGAAAAAATCAAATCTAAAGCAGCCAATCAATAAAATAGCGTCTCTCAAAGATATTTTATACTTGATTGTGGACACTAAGAAATCCATGAGAACAGCTGAGGAACATGCGATAGCCTTTTTTCATGAATACTCTCTTGGTGGAAATCATAATGATCCGATTAAAACAGCTTGCGTCGCTGTGAGAAAATACTTTGGGTTAGAGAAAAGTGCAGACAATCAAACAATTTTGACATCCATTTGGAAACATCAGGGTGCGGATTTGAGTTTAGATAAACTGACAGATGAAGAAGCAAAATTCATGAATGAGTGGCGCCTAATTTTAGGACATAATCTTATTGTAATAAATTCGCAAGATCCTAAATATGGGTTTGGACGCCCATATGTTTCTGATTTTCAATTTCTCCGCGATTTATGTGAGCATGAGGGCTTTACGAGAAATACCACATTTGGAGAGTTGATTGATCATTTTGAGAAGAAGTATAAAGTAAACTTGAGTCGTAGTGGGTTAGACAGAGCCATTACTCGGAATATAATTGATGAGAGAGAAAAAGATTGAA
>JAGRAY010000248.1 GCA_020434375.1 Bdellovibrionales bacterium
AGATGTAGCTTTTATTTTAGGGCGAATTCCTCAGAAAATATCGGAAGAGGTTCTTGAAAGTATGGTTCGAGATCCAGATGCACAGACTCAATCTCATGCACTTTATTCACTTTGGGATCTTCGATCAAGTCGCTTGAAAACAATTGCGAAAGCAGCCCTGGCGAGTTCTTCAGAGCTTACGCAAGAGGCGAGTCACGTGGTTCATACGTGGTCCCAAATGAAATAATGATGGTTCATCTTTTGCACTGGTAGGAACATGTCGGAGGTGGAAGCTTTTTCCGCCCCCGACATGTTGGAGAAAAAATGGCTATGCCATTTAATAGTTTACTCGTAACACTTTGAAAGATGTGATGTCAAGCTTCGATTTACCGCATAAGTATCTGTAATGATTTATAAAAATGCTATAATTGCGTTTGCGTTAGGGCTTTTGGTCATCCTTTTGTCTAAACCAAAAAAAATTTTGGGAGACGCCTTTTTGGAAGGTGGGCAAAAAACTAGTAATAATATCAGTGTGTTAAATTTGAATGATTCCGAGTTATGGCAAATTTGCCGGGGTATTGGACCTCGTCTTGCCTCTCGCATTGTGGATGCAAAGCCTTGGAATCAAAAGAGAATAATTTGGTCGAAGTTATTGTCTGTCAAAGGAATTGGAAACACCAGACTTGAATCCCTTCAAAAATGTCTATACGATGCGCCGTTATTTAACAAACCATGAAAACGTGCCAAAAAAGAATTGTTGTGGCGATGAGTGGAGGCGTCGATAGCTCTGTTGCGGCTCTTTTACTTAAACAGCAAGGCTATGAAGTTGTCGGAATTTCAATGAGACTATGGTCTTATGAGAAAGACGCCAAGCACGGATGCTGCACGCCCGAAGATCTTTACGATGCCAGAAGAGTTGCCGATCAAATTGGAATTCCCCACTATGTGATGAATTTGGAGCCTTCGTTTGAAGAACATGTGGTGGATCCATTTGTGCAAAGTTATCTCAACGGCGAAACGCCAAACCCGTGTGTGCGCTGTAATAGCAATATCAAGTTCGATATTTTTCTAAAAAAGGCGAGAGAATTAGGGGCTTCGAAATTAGCAACAGGACACTATGCTCAGTGCTTCTTTAAAGATGGGGCCTATCGTTTGATGAGAGCTAAAGATTTATCGCGGGATCAGTCTTATTTTTTGTATGGGTTGTCTCAAAAAGAGTTGTCTTGTCTGGTTTTTCCTTTGGGGAAGCTCGACAAAACTGAAGTACGAAATATTGCGCTACAGAATCAACTGAAGCTGGCACAAAAACCAGATAGCCAGGAAATATGTTTTGTTCCAAATTCCTACCAAGCGTTTGTGGAGAAGAGAATGGGTAGTAAATCGATTGTAAAAAAGGGTTATATTAAGAATGATCAGGGCGAGATGCTGGCATCTCATGAAGGTATCCATCAGTTTACCATTGGACAACGCAAGGGGCTTGGCGTTGAAAAAATGTTACCCATGTATGTGACAGATATTGATCCTAACTCTGGAGATATTCAGATTGGGCCCAATGAAAGTCTTTTAAAAACC
>JAGRAY010000249.1 GCA_020434375.1 Bdellovibrionales bacterium
GCCTTGAGTCCGAGTATTGCTAAAAACATGGTTAAAGTTCGAGAGGCGCGTCGTGCCTATAGACGTTTTTATGCTCAATGCTTTTGGTCTTACGATCCAAATTACAAAATTACACTCGAAGATATTCCGTGGGTGGCAAAAACACTTATGAAAAATGGTAACCATGAAACATGGTCCATCGGAGCCAAACTATGCCGCTAACCGATTTTCAAGCTGAAATTGCAAGATTACTGGCTAAAAATCGATCTCCAGAAAGTCATCTCGCAGGGGGTTCGGCTCTTCATTTCAAACCCCATTCGCTTCGCTACAGTCAAGACCTCGATTACTTTCATGACAAAGTCGAACTCGTAGCCGAGGCATTTTCAAAGGATGAAAAAGTTCTACGAGAGAATCACTATGATGTTCAACTCGAAATGAATCAATCAGGCTATATCCGCACTAAAGTTTCTAAAGCTTCCCAAAGTACGAAAATTGAATGGTCCCATGATACAGCGTGGCGTTTTATGCCGGCAATCCTGAACATCGACTTTGGATACATGCTTCATCCAGTTGATTTAGCCATTAATAAAACATTAGCTTTGGTAGGTCGCGACGAACCTAGAGACTTTCTAGATGTACTCCATGCACATAAAAAAATTTTGCCCTTGGGAGCACTCTTATGGGCGTGCGCTGGAAAAGATCCTGGTTATACGCCACTTTTGCTTCTTGAACTTTTAAAAAGACGTGGAAAGTATCGACCCGAAGATTTTACAAAACTCAAACTTTTAAAGCCTGTCAATATTCAAAACATGAAATCAGAGTGGTTGTCTCTTCTTGATAAAGCAGAATCATTTATCGAAAATAGATCGCCCGACGAAATCGGTTGCCTATACTACTCTCGAAAACAAAAGATTTTTTTTGCTCCGTCGCCAGGCGATTCAAAAAAAACATACGTACTACATTATGGCCGCAAAGGTGGCATTCTTCCTTACCTTGGCATCGAATAAAAATTAGGAAAAGAGACTTAGTTGTGTTTCTTGATCGGGGGCTTGGAAGTTGGCTGTTTTTAATCCCAATAGGCGAATGGGACGCTCAAACGCTACTTCTTTAAGAATTTCGTGGCTCCAATATATGAGATCGCCTTGATTTTGAATTCCGCTGTTGACTGTTTTGCTACGGGTAATGGTTTTAAAATTATCGTAGCGAAACTTTATGGTGATATTTTTGGCCCAGAGATTCTTTTTGGTCATGATCAGTGAAAGTTCTTTCGCAAATTTTCCAAGATAGTTTTGGATAATATACATTTGATTAACATCTTGAGAAAATGTTGTTTCAGTGCTGTAGCTTTTTCGCTCGGAATGCGTCGTGACTTTTCTTTTGTCTTGGCCGTGAGCTAACTGAAAAAGATACTGGCCAAAAGTACCTAATTGCTTTTGTAGAATATTTAGCGATGCGTC
>JAGRAY010000024.1 GCA_020434375.1 Bdellovibrionales bacterium
ACAACGCCGTGACTATTGAATCCTCGAATATGTCCTCCAGCAATGCCTGCATAGACAGAATGAATCTCGCATCCCGCCATGAGCTCTGCTTCTTCAATAGCTTTTTCAATAGACTGAACTGTTGAATCGATATTAATAACCACTCCTTTTCTAAGACCTTTAGAAGGGTGTGATCCGATACCGACAATGTCAATACCATGAGGTGTAACCTCGCCAACAATTGCACAAATCTTGGTCGTACCAATATCTAAACCGACAACTAGATTATCTTTTGAATTCATAAGCATTGACTCCTATTGTACGCTGCTACATTTATTTTGACGACTATTCGCGCCATTTTTTTGTTCATGATTTATCTCCTGTTTTAACAATTGCCTTTTGTTCAAAATCTAGATCGATCGATTGAATGGAAATATTTTTTTTAGCGAAATATTTCAACAGCGTTTTCATACGTGCTACTTTCTCTTTTGAAAGATCTCCTCCCAAAATGATAGGAGCACGAAGCCCCACTTTATAAAAAGTCCATCCAATGCTTGGATCATAATGTAACTCTGAAATATCATTTTCTAGAACACCTGAAGAGACGAGGGTGCGTTTTATTTGCATCGCTTCCAGTGCACTTTTATAAATACTTTCCTTATTTTTGTCATTCCATTTACCGGTGACTATCATCATAGGCGTGGTATTTGGTTTACGAACCTCATCAAGAACCCTACCATCTTCGTCAAGATAGAAAAGTTTGCCAAGCTGAATCATAGCTGCTGGCTCACGCTCTTTGATTTGGATTGCTACCTCTCCAGTCATGTCTCTAATAATAGAAATTCGCGAAAGTCGGGGGTGTTGATTCAGTCGATCCACGGCATCTTTTTCTTTTTCCCTTGAAAGTTCAACGCCTTTGGAAAGTCCCGATATTTTTTTTATATCTACCATTGACAAGGCTGAGGCACCTATGACGCTCAAATTCTTAATTGTAATGCTTTTCTTGATCTTCAAATAATTAATAGCCTTGGGCATACCAACAAGCAGTCCTAAAATAAAAATCATGCCAAAAGGAGCAAACCAATTTCGTCTGCGCTTTGACCTATTTGGATTCACACGTCTATTTTGCTTTCTAGGTTTTCTTGTATTGCCTTTGACAATTGATTTGCGAACCTTTCTTCTATTTGTGAGTCTATTAGTTGCTAGCCTAGGCATCTTTGCCTCCCATTTTAAGGCATGAGCCCATGAGTATTTTTTCCGCAAGATCCTCAAAAACAATACCTTTGGTCAATGCGGCTTTAGGCAAAAGGCTCGTTTCTGTCATGCCTGGAATCGTATTGACTTCAAGAACCCATGGCGTATGTCCGTCATAAATAATGTCAACTCTGCCAAAAGACATGATGTTTAAGCTTTTGTAGGCCTTTACTGCAATATCGATAGCGCTCTTAGAAGCTTCATTTGAAATTCGTGCAGGACAATAATAGTCAGTTTTTCCTTTGGTGTACTTTGCTTCGTAATCAAAAAGACCACCATGAGGTACGATTTCAACGATAGGTAATGGGTTGTCCTCAAGAAAACCTACAGTCAGTTCCTTTCCATCAATGTACTGTTCCCAGAGCACCACATCACTGTGATCCAACGCTGTCTTTTGAGCTTTTGCAACCTCGTCGAAAGACTTAACTTTACTTAAACCTAATGTGGAGCCTTCTGCGTCGGGTTTGGCAATGCATGGAAAGCCAATATGATTCTGAATTAAGTCATGTAACTTATCCTCAGTGATGTCATGGGAGACCTCAAGCCATTTTGGGGTCGGAATCGATTGATCACGGAATATTCTTTTACTGGCGCACTTGTTCATCGCAACGGCACTTCCAAAAACTCCTGTACCTGTATATGGAATTCGAAGATACTCCAACACACCTTGAATAGTTCCATCTTCGCCAAAGTTTCCGTGCAACGCAATAACTGCAACTTGAATGTTTTTTGCAACTAGTACACTAGCAACATCATGACCAACATCGATTTCCTCAACACTATACCCTTTGGTTCGCAAACCTTTTGCTAGAGCTGCTCCTGTTTTAAGGCTGATATCTCTCTCACGAGATAATCCTCCGTATAATAAACCTATTTTCGAATGTCTATCAATCGGCATCATGCTCTCCTAAAACGATGACTTCGGGCTCCAGTGCAACACCAAACTTTTGCATAACTGAATGTTGAGCATGATTGATGAGACTTTGAACATCGGCTGTCAATGCGTGTCCATGATTAACAATAAAATTTGCATGCCGGTTTGATATTTCAGCGTCGCCAATTCGATAACCTTTTAGGCCACAGTCCTCAATCATACGACCTGCATAATCTCCCTCCGGATTCTTAAATACAGAGCCGAAGTTTGGAAGATCCAAAGGTTGCGATCTACGTTTTTCTTTGGCAGATTCGATGTGTTCATTGATCGTTTTGGAATTCGATTTTCTAAGCTCAATGGTGCAGCTCAAAACTATTTTTCTGTGTACTTTGGGGAAGTCTCTATAGAGAAAGTCTGTTCTTGAAACCTCAATATGTTCGACACCGCCCTCCAAGTTCATACACTCGGCATTTCTCAATATATTGCCAAATGCACCGCTAGGCGTTCCGGCATTCATTCGGACACCCCCACCTATGGACCCAGGAATTCCGAACGCAAACTCGAATCCTGATAGAGATTTTTCACGCGCCCATTGAAATAGCTTACCGTTTAAAAGTCCAGCTCCAATTTTGACAAGGCATGTTCCATTTGTTTCTTTTTGAACTGACAACTCGGAAAACGCTTTATGCCCAAGATGCACCAATACGCCCTTATAGCCTTTGTCGACAAACAAAACATTTGACCCATTTCCAAGCAGGTCCCAGTCTTTTTTCCATATGAACTGATTCTTATTAAAAAAGATCACTAGGTCAGATAGCTCAGACAAAGAACTTGGTTCAATAATCATGATTGCACTTGATGAGCAGTGAAAAGTTGTCCACGAATACAAAGATTCGTTTTCTTTGAAATCGATATTTTTCTCATTTACAAATCTTCTAAGTGCTTCTAACTTCATTGAACCAGCTCCGCGGCGATCTTTGTAATATCTCCAGCGCCCATGCAAACTACAATGTCATCTTTTTTGGCGCACGCTTTGATGGCTTCAAGAGCATCATCAAAAGATGTACTAAGTTGTGCTCTTATGTGTCGATGTTTTTTTATTTGCTCAACGAATGCTTCACTTGTAATTCCTGGAATTTCACTCTCATGGGCTGTAAAAACCGGTAAAACGTATAGCGAACGAACGCCTTCAAAGGATTCCAAAAAGTCGGTCCACAAATCACCAAAGCGACTGTATCGATGTGGCTGAAATATCACATGTATCGGCTTGTCTTTTGCTATCACTCTTAAGGCTTCGAGCGAAGCTCTAATTTCTGAAGGATGATGAGCATAGTCATCATATATTAAACAACCGTTTTTGGATCGCCCTTTATATTCAAGCCTCCTTGAGATGCCTTCATATTCTCCAAGTCCTTTAGCAATTCGATCAAGGGGAATATTTAGAAATAGGCCAACACTTACCGCAGCAAGCGAGTTGAGTACATTGTGGGTACCTGTGACTTTGAGATTTACCTCGCCTAAAAAGCCACTTGATCTGTCTACTACGCTATAGGAGGCACCTTGAAACGACAATTGAATGTCGGTGGCACGTAGATGAACTTTGTCACCTGTTCCGTATGTGACTATTTTTCGATCTAAAAGCTTAATAAGTGTTTTTGATCCTGCATTATCCGCACAAATAATAATTTGGCCATCGAAGGGAATATGTTCACAGAATTCTACGAATGCTTGTTCTAATTTTGCATAAGTTCCATAGTGATTCATATGTTCACGATCAATATTGGTCACAACGCCGATGGTCGGCAATAGTTTGACAAACGAACCATCGCTCTCGTCGGACTCAGCCACAAACCACTCATCCGATCCAATTCTAGCATTACCAGCAATGGATTTAAGCCGGCCGCCAATAATCGACGTCGGATCGTATCCACTTTGCATCAACATTGTGGTAATCATAGCTGAGGTAGTTGTTTTGCCATGAGATCCTGCAACCACAATAGATCTTTTTTTCCTCATAAGTTCTGCGAGCATATCTGCTCTAGATAAAATATTTATATTGCGGCGTTTCGCTTCAAGCAGCTCTACATTATTTTGTGAAATAGCAGATGAATAAACAACTGTTCGAACTTGGCTAGAAAGATTTGTGGCCTGATGTCCCGTATACAAGTGACATCCTAATGCTTTCAATTTTTCTGTTTCTTCGTTTGTTTTGAAGTCACTACCCGAAACTCGATAACCCGAACGGAGCAAAATTTGAGCGATACCGCTCATACCAATTCCACCAATACCTACCATGTGAATCATATCTGGCTTGGGCAAAGTCTGTGTCATGATTGCCTTTCTTCCATGGCTAACATTTCATTTATTATGATATCCGTTGATTTCTCGTATCTTAGTGAAAGAGCCGCTTGGCTCATTCTTTTTAAAGTGTCGCCCTGATTGATTGTTTCAACAGCGTCCATAAGTGTTTGACCACTACAAAATGCATCGTCAATAACTATGGCTGCACCAGCGCTTTGCAAAACCTTTGCATTAGCTGTTTGGTGATCATCGGCTGCAAATGGGTAAGGAACAAGAATAGATGGACGACCACATGCTGCTATCTCTAAAACACTCGACCCTGATCTGGCTATAATTATTGTGGATGCTTGATATGCTTGGTCCATTTTATCAATAAATGGATATACCTTTGCATTAAAACCATTGGATAAATAAGCTTGTTTTACTTTTTCAAAATCATTTGAACCTGTTTGATGTATAAAAGAAAAACTGATGTTTTTAGCTTTAAGCTTAGGCAGCATTTCGACCACAGCTTCGTTAATTCTCCGAGCACCCTGAGAACCACCAAAGATGAGAATAGTTTTGCTTGAACTTTTAAAGTCTGGAGGCGCAATCGCTAAAATATTTTGACGAATAGGGTTTCCTGAATGAATGACTTTTAAAGCTGGAAATTCCGATGTGGCTTCTCGAAAGGCGACAAAGATTTTTTTGACTAGTCGAGCTAGTATTTTGTTTGAAAAACCTGGAATGGCATTGGGCTCTAAAATAGCGGTCACTTTTCCTTGAATAGATGCAAGAAGCAGCACGGGCCCCGATACATACCCTCCCACACCAAAAACAATATCTGGTTTTACTTTTTTTAAAACCTGAAAAGCCTTTAAAAAAGACACGGGAAGAAGCCACAAACTTTTTAAGCGCTGTGCCAGGCTCTTTCCCTTAACACCCTCAACTGAAATAAGTTCCAACCTAAAACCAGCTTCGGGAACAAGCTTTACTTCCATTCCTTTAGCAGTTCCAACAAACGAAATCTCAGCATTTGGAACTCGCTGTTGAAATCGTTGTGCCACCGTTAACGCAGGAATAATATGTCCGCCTGTGCCGCCACAAGCCATAAGCATCCTCATTGAATTGTCCTTCGCGCCATTCGTCCTGATACATTTACACTCGAGGATAACGACAAAAGAATGCCAATCACACCAAACAATGAAACGAGCGAAGAACCACCATAGCTAACGAATGGCAGGGTAAGCCCTTTGGTAGGCACCAAAGCCATGGTAACAGCCATATTAAGTAAAGCCTGTATACCAATCATTGAGGTCAGGCCAAATGCTACGAGCGAAGCAAAAGAGTCTTTGATTCTCAAACTAAGCCTCATGCCCTGAACGACGATACAAGAGAACAAAAATATAACCAAAAGGCTTCCTAGCACTCCAAGTTCTTCTGCTATCACCGAGTAGATAAAATCAGTGTGTGCTTCTGGTAGATAAAGCAACTTCTGAGTACCGTCGCCAAGTCCCTGCCCCTGAAAACCTCCTCGTTTAAAAGCAATAAACGATTGAATAATTTGGAATCCACTTCCCTTGGGGTCGTTCCAGGGATCTAAAAACGCAAGTATACGTTTTTTGCGGTAACTGGCCTCCATCATAAGGTAAGAGATTCCAGAGCCAGCTAATATGACGACACAAAATAATTGTCGAAGTGGCACACCCGCTACAAACATCATCAACATAATAATGGTACCAAGTGTTACAGTTGTCCCAAAATCGGGCTGGGCTAAAATCAATGACAAAACTGCTCCGGTCGTACATAGCAAAGGAAGCATCCCAATAGAAAACTGCTTAAGTTTTTCTCCTTTTTTTGAAAGATAGGCCGCCGCATAAATCAAAATTACTGGCTTGGCGAATTCTGAAGGTTGCATGGTGAGTGGACCAAGGGTTATCCATCGTCTGGCATAATTTGCAGTGTCTCCAAATACTTTGGTCAAAATGAGCAAAATGGTTACGGCCGCTAGTGTAGGAAGTGCAACAATTTTAAGAAATTGTGGTTTTAAAGAAAACCCTACAATCAAGGCAACAAATGCAACGCACAGCCAAAACATATGTTTTTTAAGAAAAAACATATGATCACCATATTTATCTCCAGCCAGAGGAGAACTAGCACTGTAGATCATAATAACCCCCAGCGCGGTTAAACCGAGAACAGACAACAGCAAGACGCTGTCAACGTTCGTTAGTTTTCTCAGTATGGATGTTTTTAAACTCATTTCTTTTTAGAAAACTCCTCAATCAGACGAACAAAATGCTCCCCTCTTTTTTCAAAGTTCTCATATTGGTCAAAACTGGAGTTGGCGGGGGAATATAGAATCGTTTCACTTTTTCCAACACTTTGTACGGCGCCTTTAAAAGCGTTATCCAGAGTTGAAAATACCTCCACCTCAACGCCCAGCAATTGGGATTTCATTTGTTCAGCGCATTCACCATACAAGAAAGCTTTTTTCGCTTTCTTTTTTAAAATATCTGCAAGATCTCTGTAAGATGCATTTTTTGATCGCCCACCTGCAATATAAACAATAGACCCTGTTAATGCATTTAGTGCTTGGATAGACGACTCAGGTGTCGAACTTTTTGCATCGTTGAAAAATGTTATACCTCGATACTCTCCGACATTTTCTAGTCGATGTGGCAAACCCTTAAACGACTGAAGTTGCTTTTCAATCACATCTTTAGGACAATCAATAGCTACGGCCATTGAAACTGCTGCAACCGTATTTTGAATATTGTGGTTACCCAATAGATTGAGGTTTTTAATGGAAATAGTTCTACGATCCGGAAACACAATAGTCTGATCTTCCACATGAATAGGTGCGTGCTTTCGATTTTTCCAAGAAAACATCCATGTCGTAGCCTGAGTTCTTGCCCCAATAAATCGACAATCTTCGTCATCATCATTCAACACAGCTATATCTTCCTTAACCATATTCTGAAGAAGTTTTTCTTTTAAGGATGTGTAAGTGGCCATATTTCCATGGCGATCCAAATGATTTGGAGTCACATTCAATACACATGCAACCTTAGGATGAATAGATTCTGTTAATTCCATCTGAAAGGTTGAAACTTCAAGAACAATGAAGTCGAAAGGTTTTTCGAGTGCTTCTACAAGAGGGGATCCGAAATTTCCTCCAATAAAAATTCTTTTTTTCCAACCCTGAAGAATATGAGTCAAAAGAGCTGTTGTAGTCGATTTACCATTGCTTCCAGTGATAGCGATCAAAGGCACTTGAACAAAATTTGTACAAAACTCAAGTTCGCTAATAGTTTGAATATCTCTTCGACGCGCATCAACGAGATAAGGTTTATAACAAGGAACACCAGGGCTTACTATCCATGTCTTGCATTCGGCGAGGCTTTCTGGAGAAAGCCGGCCTAGCTCTAAGTGAACGGGAATATCTTTAATTAACTTCAAACTATCTTTCAATTTGTCTTCAGACTTTTCATCGAAAACATAAATTTCTGCTTGTCGTGCATGAAGATATTTTACCAAAGAAGGCCCTGTTCTTAATCCAAGTCCAACGATTCCAATTTTTTGATTTTTTAGTTCCATGATTACCTCAATTTCAATGTAGTCAATGCCAAAATGGCTAGGATAATAGAAATGATCCAAAATCTGACAATCACTTTAGGCTCCATCCATCCTTTGAGTTCAAAGTGATGATGAAGAGGAGCCATTCGAAAAACTCTTTTTCCTGTGGTTTTAAATGAGATCACCTGAATCATGACACTTAATGTTTCTAGAACAAATACACCTCCAACAACTATCAAGAGCAGTTCTTGTTTCACCATGATCGCAACAGTACCAATAGCCGCACCCAATGCTAGCGACCCAACGTCACCCATAAACACTTGAGCGGGATAAGTATTAAACCAAAGAAAACCAAGACCCGCACCTAACAAAGCTCCACAAAATATTGCAAGCTCTCCGGCGCCATTAACTTTTACAATTTGGAGATAGTCTGCAAATTTCTCATGCCCTGCAATGTACGCAAACAACATATAAGTCATAGCTGTTACCAATGCGGGTCCAATAGCCAAGCCATCTAGACCGTCTGTTAAGTTAACTGCATTTGAAGCACCTACGATCACTAGACTTCCAAAAACTAAAAACATCCATATCGGCATTCTAAATGAAAGCTCTTTAAAAAATGGTATTTGAAGTGTTGTATCAAAATTGAAGTAGACCAGTGCAGCGCATACTATTAAGGATGCGCCTACCTGTAATTGAATCTTACTCTTCGCTAAAATCCCTTTTCGTCTTCGAACTTTATTGTAATCATCGAAAAATCCTATCAGTCCAAAACTAAGTGTACTGAAGGTGATAATCCAGGTGAGCTTTTCATCCCATCGAGCCCAAAGCAAAAATGATAACATAAGAGATATAGCGATCAATATTCCACCCATAGTAGGTGTGCCAGTTTTTACTTGGTGAGTTTTAGGAACATCTTCTCGAATATTATCCGACCCCATTTGCATTTCTTTTAGTTTTCGAATAACCCACGGACCGAATAAAAAATTTATAAACAGCGCTGTTAGAATAGCCAGAAATAATCTAAAGCTAATATAGCGAAATACCCTGAGTGCTCCATAGGTCACATGCAATGGATATAATAAGTGATAAATCATCGATTCCTTTCGATGGGCAACTTTAGTTTCAATGCTTCTGAGAAATATTCCATTTGACTTCCTCGTGACCCTTTTACTAAAAGCGTATCGCCACGTTGCAAATCCCGCATCAGTGACACAAGCATTTCATCTCTGTCGGTGAATACATAGCTAAACTTAGATTTCATACCTGCATTTATTGCTCCAGACGCGTAGTCTTTTGCGAATTCTCCTATAGCAAATAGAAGATTCACACCTTGTTCAAAAGCACTTCGTCCCACTTCTTGATGAAATGTTCTGCTGTATGAACCCAATTCTTTCATATCCCCAAGTAAGACAATTTTTCGACCTGGATGTTCTTCGCACATAGCCTTAATTGCTCCCTTCATTGAATCGGGATTCGCATTATAGGTGTCATCTATTAATGTAATCCCTCTTCCAAGAGTTAATTTGACATATCGCTTATCTGGCCAGCTTATTTGATCTATACCAGTCTGTATTACTTCATGTGGAACACCACATATTAAAGCTACTCCTAAGGCACATATTAAGTTAGCCCTGGAGTAATCATTACCAAACGGACCGCAAAGATTTAAAATGCTTTCCCCGTATTTAATATTCAATTGTATTCGACTCGAGTCCAACTTCCCTATCTTTGTAAGTGAAATATCAGCTTTTCGATCTGGTTTCATCGAAACATAAATTTTCTTAACTTTGATTTGGTTGGCTATTTTTTCAATCCGGGGATCATCTAAATTCACAATAGCTGTTCCATGAGAAGATAAATTTTCAAATAGTTCAGCTTTTGCTCTTGCTATAGCCTCAATAGAACCAAGCTCGCCAATATGTGCATGACCAATATTTGTGATAACTCCAATGTCTGGTTTTGCTATTTGACAATAGTTTTCTATTTCACCCTGATGGTTCATTCCCATTTCTAACACGGCTAATTCGTGACTATTTTTTATCATTAAAAGTGTTAAGGGAATGCCCAGGTGATTGTTCCATGTTCCAGGAGATTTGATCGTTTGAACGTGGGCGCTTAAAATAGAATAAATGATTTCTTTGGTTGTTGTCTTTCCGTTGGATCCGGTAATCGCTATTATTTTTTTTCCCCAATCTGTACGCCAACAACTAGCCAGCTCTACAAGTGCCGCATAGGTATCTTTAACTTTAATAGAAATTCCCTTACCAGTAACATTTTCACTTACAACGACCGCTCGAGCACCTTTTTCCAAGGCATCTTCTACAAATCGATGGCCATCGCGTTCGCCTTTAAGAGCAAAAAATAAATCACCAGGAAGAATTGCCCTTGAATCTAGACAAACTCCAGTAATATGAGGAATTTTTAAACTCAAGATTTGTGCATCATTAAATACTCTGCCTAGGTAATCTAGCGAAAGGTTAACGTCGACTCGAAGTGGATACTTAGTCATACATGAATCCCTTCAAGGATTTCCTTGGCAACCAGGCGATCATCAAATGATAAAAACTGACCTCCAACCTCCTGATATACTTCGTGACCTTTTCCTGTAATGATTACCATATCCATAGGATCAGCTAATTGAATTCCTTTTCGTATGGCCTCTCGCCTATCTAGAATCGTATACACTTCAAGATTAGACTCTTTTGAAAGTCCTTCAAGAGTGTCCTCAATAATGCTTTGAGGAGACTCCGATCTTGGATTATCTATCGTGACAATCGCAACTGCTGCGAAATTTTCGACGGCTCTCATCATTTTGGGTCGCTTGCTCTTATCTCGATCTCCGCCGCAACCAAAAACTACAATAAGGCGGCCTTCACAAATTTTCTTAAGTGTTGACAAAACATTTGTCATCGCATCATCTGTATGTGCATAGTCTACAAATACATTGAGATCTGCATTGGACGGAATCCTTTCTAATCGACCTGGCACAACAGAGAATTTTGTCAGAGCTGACTCGATATCTTTGGGATGAACACCTAACTTACAAGCAACCGTTGTCGCCGCAATTAAGTTGGATGCATTGTATGCTCCAAGCAATTTTGATTTTAGTTGAATCGGCTGTCCATCAACAACCAATTCAAGTGAAATTCCATTAGCACCTACATCAATCATTAAAGGCTTTACTGAGGCCTTTGATTTTGGGCTAATCGAATATGAAACAGAGGGCGCGATGTTGCTTTTTGCCCACTCTTTTCCAAACACATCGTCATGATTAAAAATCGCCCATTTATTTTGTTTTTGTGAACTCGCAAGCAGCTGAGTAAATAACTGTTTTTTAATATTAGCGTAGTTGGTCATGGTCCCATGGTGATCAAGATGATCTTGGGTTAAGTTCGTAAAAACACATACATCAAAATTAATGCTGTTGAGTCTTCCAAATTCAATTCCATGAGAAGAACATTCAATCACAACATGAGATACCTCTGAGGATCTCATTTTACTCAAAAGCTCTTGAAGCTCCGGAGCCTCAGGCGTTGTTCTCTCAGATTTTTGGGTTTTACCACTCCACCGATAGTCAACCGTGCCAATATAGCCTGAATTCAAACCAGCCTCTCGAAGAATAGCGTCTATAAGAAAAGCCACTGTTGTTTTTCCATTAGTACCGGTAACACCTATAATCGTCATAGATTTTGAAGGGTGACCATACACAGCCGATGAAATGGGGCCTAAGTGCTCTCTTACATTTTTGACAACAATTAAAGGAACTGAGCAATCGACATGAACCTCAGAGATAACAGCCTTTGCACCATATTCAATGGCTTGCTGTATAAAACAATGGCCATCAAACTTTTTCCCTTTGAGCGCCACGAACAGGCTATCTGGAGCAATTTTTCTATAATCCATTGATATACTCTTAATATCTGCAGACAGATCTTTGCTATTTACATCACAGGGCATGACATCTAATAATTCGCGTAGTATCAATGGAAACGCGCCTTACTAGGATTTTCAAAAATAACCTTCATCGCGTTCTTTCTTGGAAGTTTTTCTTGTCGTACTGCAATGCCACTGCCCACCATCATAAGATCAATTGAAAGCTCATTGGCACGCCTCATAACCTCTCGCATTGTAAGTCCTCGCATATCGGGAAAACCTGCACGTATTTCCCCATCTACCGAATTGATCTTATCTGCCTTGCTTGGGTCTTCTCTAGATTTCGAGCGATGTTCAGCCACTTGCAAGGACGTCGTAGGTTCCACGCCCCAATAGGCTAATGATTCACTGACAATATTTTTAAATACAGGCCCCGCTAATTCGCCACCATGTTCTGAACCTTTAGGCTCTCGAAATACGAAAACACCGACAAGACGCGGCCGATCTGAAGGTGCAAACCCAACAAAAGAACTATTAACCAACTTTGAAGAGTACGAACCTGTGTCGTCAATAACCTGAGCCGTTCCCGTTTTTCCGGCGACAGTAAATCCATCAATTTTTGCTCTTGCACCTGTTCCGTTATCCTCAACAACTGCTTCCATCCATCGAGTCAGAAGTTTGACTGTACGCGGCTCGAGTATTCGCTTCGAGTCATGAGGTATATCATCAGAAGAAACTAAATATTTTTCAGTTCCGTCTCTTAGAACAATTTTTTCAATAAGTTTAGGTCGGATTTGATAGCCTCCGTTAGCAATAATGGAGAGAGCCGTAGCCATTTGAATACCTGTAACGCCGATACCTTGCCCAAAAGAAATATTAGCTAGATCAATGGGTTTCCATTTTGACGTTGAACTTAACAAACCACGACTTTCCATAGGAAACGAAACTCCCGTTCGCTCACCAAAACCCATTCTGCGAATAGTTTGATCTAACCTCTCGGGTCCTAAATCTAATCCGATTCGAGCAACTCCGACATTACTTGAATATTTCAAAATGCCGGCTGGTGATAGAATGTCTTTTTTGATCACATTGCGAATAATTTTTCTGCCAATTTTTAAACTACCCTCACGACAGTCAAAAAGCTGTCTTTCTGAAATTAAATGGTGTTCCAACGCGGCAGCCATCGTAAAAATCTTAAATGTCGAACCTGGTTCAAAAACATCGACAAGTGCCTGATTTTTCCATTGCTTGGGCGTAGCATCTTCCATACGGTTTAAATTTACGAATGGATAAGAAGCCATTGCATAGATACGACCAGAAAATGGATCCATCACCACGCCAATCGCCGACTTTGATTGTGACTCTATAGCTGCCTTTTTAATTTCTCTTTCAGTGATATGCTGAATAGCTGCATCAATTGTGAGATAAATATCAGCGCCTTCTTTACCTTCCTGAATATTTGAATCAGCAGAAAAGATCGCTCGCCCTCTGGCATCTTTTTCCGAAGTGATGGTTGTATCTCGAGTATCGAGATACTTATTATACATAGCTTCTACTCCATCTACACCCCGTCCCTGCCGGTTAACCACACCGAGAACTTGCGCTGCAAGCTCTCGCTCAGGATAAAATCGTTTCCACTCGTCCGTAACATAAACACCATCAATGTCTTCGAATGGTTCCCTAGGAATTGTCGGATCTAAATGCCTTTTGATCCATGCAAAACGCGTAGATCCTTTTTTGAGTCTTTTGTTGACATAATTTTCGTTCACTTTCAGCAATAAAGCTAGTCGTCGAATATCTCGTCGAGAATCTTTTAAGATATAAGGATCAGCAAATACCGAAGGTACCTTAGCACTTAAAGCTAACTCTCGCCCTTGAGAATCAAAAATACTTCCTCGTCGCAAAGACAATTTAGCAGAATACTGAACTTGACGTTCTTTGAGACGAACAACTCTTTCATCTGTGCTCATATGAAGCTGCCAAACACGAAGAGACAAAACGAAATAACCTGCCAAAAATACAACCATGCAGGCAAAAAGACGGTGCTTTCTGGAGGTTTCTTTAGACTTCATTGAGACTCACTAACCTCAAGATTAATGGTTTCTAAATCATGTCTTCTTTTCAAGCCAAGCTCTCTTGAAGCAATAGCTTCGACGCGAGCGGGACTTTTTAAAACAGCCAGCTCAAGTGAAAGATCTTGTTTTTTCTGCTCAAGATCTTTATGAATTTGCTGGGCTTTTGTCAGTTTATAACTTAGTTCAACCAACAAAAATCGCGATCGGACATATAAAACAGAAAACACAAGCGTAATGATCGCCATGAGAATCATGAAAGGTCGCTTACCCATTTATTTTCTCCAATACTTCTACCGCTCTTAACTTTGCGCTACGCGATCGAGGATTATTTTTGATTTCATCGCGACTTGGAGTTACTGGCTTTTTTGTCAAAACGCTCACTCGCTTTAGCCTCGAAGCATTTTTAAACTCATTTTTTACGATACGATCTTCTAAAGAATGAAATGTGATAACAGCTATTCTTGCACCAGCGGGCAATAGCGAAACCAGGCTAAGAAGTCCCAGCCTTAACTCTTCTAGTTCATTGTTAACGACTATTCTCAATGCTTGAAATGTTTTGGTTGCAGGATGGAGTCGACCGGTTCGCTTAGAAGCACTTTCAATAATGCGCACGAAATCCGAAGTGGTTTGTAATTCATTTTTTCTTTTTGCATCTGTGATAGCCCTAGCAATTTTTCGAGAATTTCGCTCTTCTCCGTAAACATAAATTAGATCCGCGATTTCTTTTTCTGACAATTGTTGAAGAACCTCTTTAGCTGTTAAACCAGAAGACTCATCCATTCGCATATCAAGCTGCGACTCTTGCAGAAAAGAAAAGCCTCGCTGCTTGTCATTCAGTTGATCTGTGGAAAGCCCAGCATCAAACATGGCACCATTTAATGTGATGTCTTTATGCTGATGAATCACACGGTCGACATCTTTGAAGTTATTTTTTACGTAACGTATACGGTCGTTATATTCCGAAAGCTTTACCTTTGATCTTTTCAAAGCACTGGAATCTCGGTCACATGCAATGACCAATCCGTCTGGTGATGTTTTTGTTAAGATGGCTTCAGTGTGCCCGCCACCACCAAGTGAAAGATCAAGAAAGTTTTTTCCCGGACCAACATTTAAGAATGTTAAAATTTCGTTGACCATGATCGGTACGTGCTTAGAAATCTCTGACACATTAAATCCCCAGCTCAGCCAAAACATCGGCAAACTCCTCAAATTTTTTCTGGGATTGAGCAAAAGTGTCTTTCCAACGTGCCTTAGACCAAATTTCAATTTTCTTTAACATTCCAACCAAGACAACATCCTTGCCAAGGTCTGCAAAGTCTCTCAAAAATGGTGGAACCAATATGCGACCTTGTGCATCGAGGGAACATTCCACGGCACCAGAAATAAAAAACCGCTGAAACGCTTTAACTTCTTTTTTCAACTGGGGCAGAGCCGAAGCTTTGCGTTCCAATGTTTCCCACTCTTCTACTGGATAGCAAACAAGACAACGATCAAAATTAGTAACAATTAAAGATTCACTATATTTATCAGACAAAAAATCACGGAACTTAGAAGGTATACTCACCCTTCCTTTGTTATCCATTGCGTGTTCATACCAGCCTCTAAACATTGACCACACCTCTATATGGGATATCGTGGAAAAATTCACCAAAATTCCCCACACTTCCCCACCAAATTATTGCTGATAGGCAAAAATGTCAATAAAAAAGAAGGGTTAGGGTGATA
>JAGRAY010000250.1 GCA_020434375.1 Bdellovibrionales bacterium
AAGTCGCACCACCCGGGCTAACGCCCGAGGTACTTTGGGAGAAATTTCCAACCGCGAAGCGGTTTGAGGGGGCGACGCTAGCCCCTGTATAGATCGAAAAAACAAAATTCGTCTAAGGTAGGTCTCTTGAACGATTAGCTTGACGAAATGATCTGATGACGATGTAGGTGACACCACTTAGAACTAGCGCAGTCACCCCAATTAAAAATAATATCGCCATATTGATGCTGTTTCGAATAGTTTCGTTTTCTGGGGCAAAACATACTGCACAGGCATGTGCGGTAGAAAAGCAAAAGAACTGGGAACTCAAAAAAGCAATGGCAAACATCGCTTTTTTCCCGACGATTGTCTTAAATTTTAAAAGATAAACTAGTGTCGAAATTAGTAAAATCA
The DNA here is from genome assembly GCA_020434375.1 of Bdellovibrionales bacterium. Lineage (GTDB taxonomy): Bacteria > Bdellovibrionota_G > JALEGL01 > JALEGL01 > JAGRAY01 > JAGRAY01. Next base: position 394 of record JAGRAY010000250.1, read on the forward strand.
GTGAGAAGCTACCTAACATGAGAAACATCTGCACCGGTGTTTTTTGATATTGTATGAAGCTCCATGCACCTAAAAAAATAGCGAGTGCTATGCAAATCAGAATAAAAAAAATGTGAAACGATTTTAGAGACATTACTTCACGTTATAGTCCGACATCGTCACGATGGAAGGCACTAGAAGTAAAAACAAAAAGAAAAAAATGGTAAACGCCAGCACCAGATAAATCCACTTGTTTTCACCAATTAAGTGCATGAAAAAACTCGCTACAAGGCCTCCTTTAAGCGTCGCAATTAAGAGAGCAATCGAAACGGCTAAAATGATTCCAAAATGAAATTGCGCAACGCCTACTGTGAGCAAGGTCAAAACCATCAGAGCTCCAAATACAGCAAGATACTTTTTTGCGTTTAATGAATGTTCGGTCATAGCGTCTCCATTTATAATAAATAAATTGTCGGAAAAAGAAAGATCCAAACTAAATCAACAAAATGCCAGTAGAGCCCAGCACACTCGATGCGGCCTTGAAACTTACCGGGATTTGTCTTGTAAAGTGAGGTCCCTGGTCCAACCAAGTAAGCGTTGACAATGAGTCCACCAATAACATGCAAAACATGAAGACCAGTTAGTACGAAATAAATCCCATAAAATAAGTCAGTCGAAGGATAGTGTCCATGATGAAACTTTGAGGAATACTCAAAGTACTTCACACACAAAAAAGCACATCCAAGTAAAATAGTGATCCACATGTATTTTTTGAAGCCGGGCAAGTTGCCTTTTGAAATGTTAAGGTATGACATAATCACCGTGACACTTGAGGTTATTAAAAAGACTGTATTGAGGGTTGCAAGGCCCACGTTAAGTCTTTCCCAACCATGGGGCCACGAAGGCGATCCCATTCGCAGAAGAATAAAAAATAAAAAAAGCGCTCCAAAAAGCATGACCTCTGAAGCTAAAAATAACCACGTACCTAGTTTGGCGT
>JAGRAY010000251.1 GCA_020434375.1 Bdellovibrionales bacterium
AGTTCTTCGCAAAGTACTCAGCACCTTCAAGCGGACAATATGGGTCATTATCTGAATGAACAAACACCATCCGTTTTGCTTTACCCTTAACTTTATTAACATCTATTGGCTCTTTGCTAGAATAGCTATGATTTTCAGGACGATAGACCCCAACCATCACTGCGGTATCGATTTTTTTGTCTTGCGGGAGTGACTCAAGTAGAGAAAGTGTTGCAACGGCACCGGAAGAATGACCGATAATTAAAGTTTCTTCATTGGAATTAATGTCACTTGAGAAAATAAATTCGCGATATGTTTGCATGTCCGTATGAACGGCATTAGGTAACTGTGGAACCCAGACTTTATAACCACTTGCTTCTAGCTTGCCTTTCAGCCAATCAAACCAGTTGGCATGAGGATTCGCAGAAGTTCCATGTAAAATCAAGGCATTCTTCACTTTTGTTTCTCCAATCTTTTTGCTATCTCAAGATATGATTTCTTTAATTTTTCTATAATCAAATCAGCTCCTTCCTGCTCAACGTAATCCCACGATTTTAAGTAAGAAGTTGCTCCGAGGTTTTCCGTTAATTTTCTATCGCGCTTGACGTATGTTTTATCGCCAAGAGAATCTTGAAATACTTTTTGGCAGATTGCATGAACCGGAATATGTACGAGAGCAGTAAAATCATCTTCAAAACCAAATAATTTTCGCCACTCGTTACCCAACATAAAATCTCTATCCTTTCCATAGATACTAATTATCTTATTGTCACACAATAGAGTATGCGACAACTCGTGGGTAATAGTTTCGATAACTGTTTCCGGAGTATCCTTAAAACCAATAATCAGTGGCTGACTTTTTGGGATAATACAGGGTGACACAGTGATATCAATAACCGGAAGATAGAACTCAAGACCAGTAATTATTTGCATTTCTGCAAGGATTGCATCTCCATGTTTATTCCAAGATTGACGAAAGGCTTCCGTCCATTTTTCATATTGTTCATCTGACTCTAGATCCCATTTTTTCAGTTCGGCAATCTTTGCAGATACATCGCTTGTTAAAAGTCCTGAGTAATTAATTCTTATTTCTGGGTTTTTATTTCTACTCATTTTGAGCTCCACTTTAGCCCGTGTTTGGCATGACCGCTTCCGTCAATATTGCCGAAAACTGCCCAATTGGACACTTTTATTCTAAACATACGTCGACCGTTTGGCTCTGATAGCTGTACTTTAAGTTGTGTAATGTCACGACCGAGCGCAGTGCAATAGCGAACGACATCTTCTTCAC
>JAGRAY010000252.1 GCA_020434375.1 Bdellovibrionales bacterium
GCCGAAGCGATTAGTGATAATTCTTGGGATGTGCTTATCCCAACAATCAGAAAAGAGCAATCCGAGATATGGATTAGTTTTAACCCGAAGTTTGATGATGATGCTACCTATGTTCGCTTTGTTAGCAATCCACCTAAAAACTGCATTACTATCAAAATGAATTGGACAGACAATAAATACATTAGCCAAGAATTATTAGATGAAAAAGACGACTTAAAAGAGCGTGACCCTGATAAATACTTATGGGTGTGGGAGGGGCATTGTTTAAAAGTTTTAGACGGTGCTGTTTATAAAGACGAAATGCGTAAAATGCGTGAAGATGGGCGTATTTGTAGTGTGCCATATGAGCCGAGCAAACCTGTTTATACATTTTGGGATTTAGGTTTTGGCGATAGTACCGCTATTTGGTTTGTTCAAATGGTAGCGATGCAATATCGCGTTATTGATTATATTGAAGATAATCGAAGGGCGATAGATTACTACGTTAAACAAATACAATCTAAGCCTTATGTTTATGAGCGTCATTATTTGCCGCACGATGGTCGGCATGCCAATCTTGCCACTGGAAAGACTATTCAAGAAATTGTTGAAGGATTTGGATTAAAGGTTGAGATTGTGCCACAAATAGGAATCGATAACGGCATTAACGCGGTAAGAATGGCCATGGGTAACGTATGGATTGATGAAAATAAGTGCAAAGAAGGCATAAAAGCATTAGAGTATTATCATTACGAGCAAGACAAGAATGGCAACAACAAAACAACACCTGCACATGATTGGTCGAGCCATGCTTGTGATGCGTTTAGATATATGGCGGTGGCTTTTAAAGAGTCAGTAAGCGTTAAACCTGTTAAGCGAGCTTATCACGGCTCACATGGTTGGATGGGGTGAATTATGGGCAATCTAAGAGAGTTCTTTTTAGACTTAGGCCGCAATGCTTACGGCTTGGGCGAGAATGTAGCAAGTTTA
>JAGRAY010000253.1 GCA_020434375.1 Bdellovibrionales bacterium
CCACAGAAGCATTGGTTGCAGATAAACCTGAAGAGAAAAAAGCAGCCCCCGCAGGTGCACCAGGAATGGGTGGAATGGGCGGTATGGGTGGCATGGGAGGCATGGACTACTAAGTTCAGCTTTTCTCAGTCGTACTTATTGCAACCGGGAGTGGCAGCTTTTGCCACTCCCGGTTTTTTTTTCTTTTTAAGTGAACGTGCCAGGCACTGTTTGCCAAAGGCAAACGGCTTGCCTGCGCACTTCACGTAGGTCTGTTGCACAACTCCGGCGGATCAGTAAGATCTAAAAAAGTTTTGGGAATGGCTCCTTCGCGATGCTAAGTTGAAACACCGGAGTAAATTTTGGAAGTTGCCTACTGGCTCCGTCGCTACGCTCCAAGTCGCCATACGTCAACCTTCCAAAATTTAAGCACTATCAACCCCATCCATGCCACCCGTTTGCATCAACGGAATATGTCTATGTCATGAGTTTTTACGGATCCCAATTTTTGTCAGTTGCGGTTGCTCTTGACATCTAATGACATTATGCGATACGTCTAATTGCCAGGAGGGGGAATCATGAGAAATTGGAGACACAAATTGCTATTGGCATGTGCCATATTTGGTTTTGCCACTATGACGCGATCTCAAACATTGTCTTCTTGTGTTGCAGCAACGCATGGTGAAGATAGTTCTGAGTGTGACGAAATAACCACTGTCGGAAATCTTCAGATTGAATCAAAAGGTCGTTACTTTCGTATTTCTATCTTAGACGGTGAACAAGTTGCACAGGAAATTATTTACGAT
>JAGRAY010000254.1 GCA_020434375.1 Bdellovibrionales bacterium
ACAATAATATTGTTTCACCAATGCCCGGCAAAATCCTGCAAATTAAGGTGAGTGAAGGAGATAAAGTGACAAAAGACCAAACCCTGATTATTATGGAAGCAATGAAAATGGAATTGACACTAAAAGCCAATTCTGAGGGCAATGTGGAAAAAGTTTCAGTTAAGGAGAATGATATCGTTTCAGCGGGAACAGTGTTAATAGAACTGGTTTAAATTTTAATGACCTTGAATATAACGAAGCCACAACTTTGACTTCATTGATTGAAAAATAATTTGTAAAAAATGGAGTTGATTGATATCAATCAAAGTTGGTGGGCTCGGGCAGGATCGAACTGCCGACCCCCACGATGTCAACGTGGTGCTCTCCCCCTGAGCTACGAGCCCTCCGATTCAATTAACAATTAGCAATGAATGGTTTGTAATTATCAATAGAAGTTTGAATAAAAAACCTCGAAACCATTGATGATTTCGAGGTTGCGTATATTAGCTTTTAGGCTTTTTTATTGCAAGTTATTTGTTGTATTTAAGAGTTTTGTTCTTCTTGTGTCTGACAACTTTTAATTTGATTTTTTCCTGATCTTCAGCCTTGATAAGATATTTGACCACATCTTTCGGTGAACTCACGTCGTTATCATCGACAGATTTAATCACATCACCATCTTTCAA
>JAGRAY010000255.1 GCA_020434375.1 Bdellovibrionales bacterium
CCAAATTGGGGGTTGACGTTTCACACCAGATCAGATCGGCGTAAGGCGCATATGAGAGGCCGCGAGCAATGGCCGCATCCAACCCAGCCTTAACATTGAAGAACCCTTCAGAGGTTCGTTCACCATGAATGAACGGCTGATCACGGGGATCAACATCGCTGGTCAAAAGTTTGGCGCTATCGGCATCGGTTCGGGCCACCAGCAGGGTGGGGACGCCCATGATGTCGGAAGCCAAGCGAGCGGCGTTGAGAATGGTGATAAATTGGCTGGTGGGGACCAAAACTTTGCCGCCCATATGGCCGCATTTCTTTTCAGAGGCTAACTGGTCTTCGAAGTGAACCCCGGAGGCTCCGGCTTCGATCATTGCTTTCATCAGTTCAAAGGCATTGAGGGGGCCGCCAAAGCCGGCTTCGGCATCGGCCACAATGGGGGCAAACCAATAGGTATCATCTTTACCTTCAGAATGGTGAATTTGATCGGCACGCTGCAGAGTTTGGTTAATTCGCTTCACCAGTTGCGGCGCGCTGTTGGCCGGGTAGAGGCTTTGATCGGGGTACATTTGGCCGGCCACGTTGGCGTCAGCGGCCACTTGCCAACCGCTGAGGTAGATGGCTTTTAAGCCGGCTTTGACCATTTGCATGGC
>JAGRAY010000256.1 GCA_020434375.1 Bdellovibrionales bacterium
CCTACTGGTCAGCCACGGAGCCTTAGGTTATCTAAATCAACTCCAGCCAAAAATGTATGAAGCGCTTGAAAGCATTTTTCAAACACTTAAACCTAATGGCGTGGCGGTGCTGGACGTAGGGGCCAAGGAAGCATCTGAAGATGCTGCACAAGTCACAATTTTTTTGAGAGACTTTGCGGCAGCCAATGATGTTTATCCCAAGCGGATACACTATGAATGGAGACTAACGTACTTAAAAATCACGCGCCTTCAGTAGTTCACACAGAGCAATGTCTTCGAACTTACGTTGGGAGACATTTCCAGCCGCGAAGCGGTTTGAGGGGGCGACGCTAGCCCCTACAATCAAATCAGATTATAAATTCAGTACCAACTATGGTAGATATACCAGAAGTATGACTACGTTTAAGAAATGGTCAGATGGCGGTGAGATTCCTGCCTATCAAAAAACGAGACCATCTGAATTTGAAAATGAACTTCCAGGTGAACCCCTTTTTTTGCGGGGCGTTCAGCCTACGATGTATCGCGGGAAGCTCTGGACGATGCGTCAGTATGCTGGGTTTGGAACCGCAAAGGAAACGAATCAGCGCTACTTACAACTTTTAAGGGCTGGGCAAACAGGGCTTTCAATGGCCT
>JAGRAY010000257.1 GCA_020434375.1 Bdellovibrionales bacterium
ATTTATCTTGCACGAATCAAACGCGTAGTTTTTGGTTTCAAAAACCCTAAAGGAGGAGCGCTGCTTCACGTGTCCGAAAACGAAAAATTGCTTCACCTTAATCACCATGTTGAAATATCTTCTGGTATACGAGAGTTCGAATGTGCGTCTCTACTCACCACTTTTTTTAAAAATCTTCGACAAGATTCAACGAAAAATGTTTAATGCCCTGTTATCGCGTGAACACAGAGAACAAGTTGTTGTGATAAAGGGTTCGCGTTGCACTCCGCTCACGCGGTAAATGAGACAAGGGCTAAGGACCTTCATATAATGAAGGGTGAAGTCATCGGGCTTTGCCCGTGACGAGGGGACTATGATAGGGGCTGGCGTCGCCCCCTTCAACGGCAAAGCCGCTGAAGCTTCCCCCTCAACCGCTTACGCGGTAAAAGAGATATGAGTCAAGGACCCTCATATAATGGGGGGTGAAGTCATCGGGCTTTGCCCGTGACGAGGGCTCCGCGAAACTTGTTGAGCGGACCCTCATATAATGGAGAGGTGGCCGAGTGGTCGAAGGCGCTCGCTTGGAAAGCGAGTATACGGGCAACCGTATCGCGG
>JAGRAY010000258.1 GCA_020434375.1 Bdellovibrionales bacterium
CTTCAAGCGCCAGCTCATCAAAATGATGTTCTTGATCCGCATCATTTTGATCAAAAGAAGCTGTTTCAATAAAAGATCGAACCTTTTCGAAAAGAATGGGAAATTCTTGCATATCAAACAAAATCTCAAATAAAAAAATAGGGCATCTGCGCGTGCAGTGCCCCGAAATTTCAGCGTAATTTCAAATCAGGGATCGACCCACATGTTGTGTTCTTTGATAAGATTAATCAAGCGTTCATCGGCATCTGCCTGCGGAATATTGCGTTGCACACATTCTTTCCCAACGAACAAATTGATTTTCGCATGTCCGGAACCAACATAACCAAAATCGGCGTCGGCCATTTCACCGGGACCATTCACGATGCACCCCATCACTGCAATTTTAACACCTTTCAAATGACCCGTTTTTGATTTGATTCGCTCGGTCGTCGTTTGCAAATCAAACAACGTCCTTCCGCAAGATGGGCATGAAATGTACTCGGTTTTCGTGATTCTCAACCGAGTTGCCTGCAATAGATTATACGAGAACCGCACAGCTTCGTCAGAAGTTACGTCGCCGTGGATGAAAACGCCGTTTCCGATACCGGCACTCAT
>JAGRAY010000259.1 GCA_020434375.1 Bdellovibrionales bacterium
TGGTGGCCATCCTCATCCAGGAGGGGCGGCGCGGTGAGGCCATCACGGCGCTCCAGGAGTTCACGGCGCGCAACCCGAAGGAACCCGACGCGTTCCTCCAGCTCGGCCAGCTCGCCCAGCAGGCGGGACGGACACCGCTGGCGCGGCTCTCCTACCAGGCCTATCTGCGCCTCAACCCGCAGGGCGCGACGCCCGATTCGGTGCGCCAGGCGCTGGCCGACCTCAACTCCCCAAACGGGGGACAGTAGGCTCCTCGCACGTTCGGTCCGGGGTTCGGTAACATCCCCGCGGGCCGTTAGCTCAGCTGGTAGAGCAGGGGACTCTTAATCCCAAGGTCACAGGTTCGATCCCTGTACGGCCCACTTCTCGCAGATCACCTTCGCTGAGTGGTCCGCTCGCCCTCGCGCAGACCGGGCTTCGGGTCGGGAACGCTCCCGACTCCTTCCAAAGCTCGATTCCTGCCGACGGAAATCGTCGCGGCTGTCCCTGACGACCCTTCGTCGCCCTGCCTCGATTCGGGGCCGGACGGCCGACCTGTTGCAGGCCAGATCACGAAGCGGACCCGGAGGCGCCTACGAAGCGGTGAGCA
>JAGRAY010000025.1 GCA_020434375.1 Bdellovibrionales bacterium
GACTCTTGTCTATCTGATTGCGCGCTCGGCATTTGGCGTTCCATTTGTCGGAAGTATGACTTTGTTCGGTTTTGGATGCCTGATTTTTTTAGTGACTTATCTAGCGCAGGGATTGTTGATATCTGTTGTTACAAGAAAGCAAGTTGTCGCGATGCAACTCTCGATGATGTCAGGTTTGTTGCCCTCCACACTTTTGTCAGGTTTTATTTTTCCTATAGAGAGTATGCCCACGTTTTTTAGGTATTTTACGATGATTTTTCCAGCGCGTTGGTTTATGCGAATTGCACGAGATACATTTTTGAAAGGATCAGACTTTGTAGCACTCTCGACGTCATTTTTTGCACTCTCGGTTTTGTGTGCTTTGATGATTAAAATGGCCACGAGTAAATTTAAACGAGACCTTGAACCATGAATCAAACCCTTGTTGGTTTTATCCGAAAGGAATTAACACAAACCCTTCGGGATCCTCGAATGCGGGTGGTTTTGTTTCTTGTACCTATGTTTCAACTCATCGTTTTTGGATTTGCGGTATCTAATGAAGTCAAAAACGTTCGTCTTGCTGCGGTATTTGATTCCAAGGACACCCTTATGCAACATATTTATGAGCGAAGTCTTGCGAGCCAAATGTTTTTAACAGCTCAAACACATGAGCGAGATCCATTCGAAATGATTCAGGCGGATGAAGCGGATGCTGTAATCGTAGCACCTCCGGGCGGATTGACCAAAGCAATGGGTCGACAAAGTGCATCGCTTCAACTTTTGATCGATGCTTCCAATGTTTTGGAGGCACAAGCGATCGAGGCCTATATTAAGCAAATCACTTTGAAGACGTTGCAAAACGATTTGCAATTAAACCTTAACAAAATTCCTATTCAAATTGACTCGAGAATCCTCTTTAATCCTGAAATGAATACTGCAATTTTTATGGTTCCAGGAACACTCTGTATGTTGATGTTACTTACGACGATGATTATGACAAACACAGCCATTGTTCGCGAAAAAGAAATGGGCACTTTTGAAATGTTAATTTCCGCACCTGTATCAGCATCTGAAGTGATCTATGGCAAAACAATTCCTTATGTCATTTTAGGAATGGCCAATTTCCCGTTTATTTTGTCTGTTGCCATATTCTTGTTCAGAGTTCCCATGCGGGGATCATTTCTGTTGTTATTTTTGTCAGCGTTTGCATTTACTTGCACAGCCGTGGCGATGGGCACATTGATCTCGACATTCTGCAAAAATCAACAACAGGCTTCATTGGCTTCATTTTTAGTTATTTTTCCGATGATGATGTTTTCTGGATTAATGTTTCCTGTTGAAAACATGCCTTTTTATCTTCGCTGGCTCTCTCAACTTGATCCTTTAACCCATTTCATGGGACTCCTTAGAAACATTATGCTTAAAGGAGGTGGTCCAAGTTACGCTCTCATCCATATCTCAGTGTTGGCTCTGATGGCAATTGTTAGCACGATCATCAGCTTTAAGCGATTTCGAACCACTCTAACGTAAAGTATATGTGAATGGATAGCATCGAATGAAGATTGGCTGCAAATACTCATCATGAAATGGTTTCACCTGATACGAAGATGGCGAAGATGGCGAGCAACTCGCCTGCCTTTTCCGAACGAATGGAATGAGATTCTTAATAAGAATTTTCCTTTAGACCGGACATTGTCACAGGAAGATCGGCATCGGCTACGGTATCTCATTCAAATATTTTTATATGAAAAAAATATTCGAGGATTGAATGGACTAGCGATTACTGACGAAATTCGGGTTACTGTTGCGGCTCAGGCGTGTCTTTTATTGCTTCATCTTGATGAGGATGACTTTCCAAACCTTTATTCGGTCCTGATTTATCCAACGGCATATGAAGCTTCTCACACTGAATATTTGGAAGGTGGACTGATTAGAGAGAGCCGAGATCTTCGACTAGGAGAAACTTCAAAACGAGGCGCGGTTTTATTATCGTGGCAAGATGCCAAATACGGAGCGGCTGATATTCATGATGGGCAGAACGTTGTGCTTCATGAATTTGCACATCAACTCGATCTGGAAAATAACGTAGCCGATGGTGCACCGTTGCTTCCACGAAGAAGTATGTATTTGGCATGGGCACGCGTGTTTTCCAAAGCATACAGCGAACTTCAAAAAGATATTGAGCATCATCATAAACATGTCATGAGTGCTTATGGAGCGACAAATGCTGCAGAGTTTTTCGCCGTCGCGACCGAAACGTTTTTTGAAAAACCGCTAGCACTAAAAAATCAGCATTTTGAACTCTACGAGCAATTGCGATTGTTTTACAGACAAGATCCAGCAAAAAGAGCACGAAACATCGATCGGAAATCATAGAGAACCCGCATCTCAACGCCTTCTAATTTGGAAGATTGAATGCGTGGTGGCTGGATGATTTGAGAGAAGTAGGATGACATTTTCGGCTTTTCTTTTTAGTGATCAGGAAATAAACTCTTCATTCTTTTTTCCATTTCTCTGGCAATCACTCGACCATTTTCACCCTTTTCTTTGAGTTTTTCCATGATGTTGAGATAACTTGCTTCATCTCTGTCCTGACTTAATTTAAAAACATTATTCATTTTTGTGATTTCAATTTCAAAAGCCACAATGGCCTTCATGACTTTTTGTTTGAATTCGTTGGGAAGGTTCGCGAAAATGGTTGTAGAGTGTTGATTGTTGTTTTCAAAATGAAGACTTGTTTTTTGAAGTACGTCTTTTAATGCATTGTCATCCAAGAATCTGATAACGCCTTTGGCATGTACGCTCATATAGTTCCACGTAGAGGCCATATGTGGATTGCTATACCACGTAGCGCTTACATAGGTGTGGTGGCCGGTGAAAACAGCGAGAACATTTTGGTTTTGTAGGAAAGCTTTATGGTGAGCGGTGTTTTTCATGATATGGCCGCTTAGTGTTCTTCGGCCTTGCTTTTCTTCCATCAACAGAGGCACCTGCGTTGCAAAAGGTCTGTTTTCTAAATCGCATCCCGTCAAAAAAGCAAATGGATATTGTGCAATAAATTCTGCAACCACCTTTAGGTCTTGCTCTTTGTGATAAGGGAGATCGTACATAAGATATTACGATACTATACGACGAACGTTATGCCATCAAGTAGCTAGACGCACTCTTTGCTGATCGGAGGACATATATGGACCTGCCCGTCAAGCGAGAATGTAAATATACAAGATAGAAGAGAACAAGTTGCAGACATATATTCGGCTTCTTGAAGAAGAACGTTGGTTCTTCGAGCCCTGACGGGATCTGCAGAATGATTTTCTTTCCTCAACAGCCAGACCCCTTGCGTATAAGGAGAATCGTAAATCGGGGACAGTCGACGCTATCCAATTTCCTGAAACGCGATACAGTCGGACGTCCCCCGATTTACCCCGATTTACCAGAAACTATTCGAACTTTATTTGAGCAGCTCCAATGGAAAACTCACCTGCTCCCGAATAGAATAGATAAAATTTTTGTCCATCTTTAAATAAGTAAGGATCTCGTAATTCATGGGAGGGCACTCTTGCTTTTCCTGATTGGGAAGGTTTGACAGGAAGGTCTGCTCCCTCCCATCCGAATAATGGTTTAATAACTTCTTGCTCATTTGTGGGGCGCCAAGATAAATATTGTTTTGGGTCGGCTTTAAACGTACCCAGTTGTATTCTCTCTGGTGAATCTATGTCCAGCCCATAATTTTCTAGTTCTTCATCAATTTTTGAGTAAAAAACATAGCCTGTATGGTCTTTGAAATACAAGGCTGTATGCCGACCTCCAGGTAAGATTTCATGTGTCTCAACAAGTTTATTTTCTCCGGTCCAGCGTTTTTCAAAGTTTGATAATGGGTTCGAAGACTTGTAAAAATCGATGTAATACCAGCCAAAGGCTAGAGCGTAATAAGATTTGTGCAGTTCTTGAACTCTAAAATAAGATCCTCCTAAGATTTCATCTGAAGCTATAAAATCGATGCCATTTTTCGAAGCAGCTACCCCAGTTTTTTGGCTCTCGGGTTTTCTTTGAATCGGCCCGTGAAAATACATTAATATTTGCTCATTTTTATGATCGATATGTACGTCGGGAGAAGCAATATGATCAGTAAATGCTTTTGCCTGGTCTAGATGGAGTGTTCCCGGTTTATAAACGTGCCAAGGCCCACATATATGTTGAGCATATGCCAATCGAATATAGTCACCTGAATGGTGAGCAAAATAGAGGTAATATTTTGCAGGTTTGTCATCAATTTTAAGAGCCTGGCTTCTGAGCCAACTCGGAACTCGAATAACGGAAGGACCATTGACATTACAACCCACACCATATCCTGGCCGATTTCGCGACTCACAGTTATTGATTTTGACATGTTCCCATATATTTCCTTGAGATTGCCAACTATCCGCAACAATCAATGGTTTAGGACATCTTGAATGTATTACTACATTTCGACCAATAGCTTCCGTGCAAAAAAGAAAGCTAAAAATAAAAAAAATGAAAGTGTAACTGCTCATAAAGATCATATATTCTAAGCCGGATTTGCTAAATTATTTCCCTCCACTCGTTCTAGCATGAATGAATGGCTGAGGGAAGTACCCATAAAAAAGAACACTTTCCTAGACTCACCGAACGAAATCGAGGAAATCGGGGACAGTCGACGCTATCCAATTTCCTGAAACGCGATACAGTCGGACGTCCCTCGATTTCCGGAGGACATATTGTTCATATAGACCTGACCGTCATTTGCATATTGACACTTGACGCAACAGGCATTTCATTGTAATACGATGCAGCGATGTTGGGTATTGCAGAGTGTTTCGGTAGATTAAGGGGGAGAAATGAATCAGAGAATTGTGCAGCTTTTGAGTGTTATCACGCTTGTGTGGTCAGTATCTGCTCAGAGTCAGAACTTCTTTTCCGGCCCTGAGTGGGACCAGTACATTTACTCAATCGACAGGCCTAAACGGGAAGCAAGACGTTTAGCGGTCCAGAAACTGTTGAGGGGAATAAGTCCGATAAAAGACGTCGATCTCGACAAGTTCATAATTAGTGATTCCACGCAACTATTGACGGTTATGAAACTGTTCCCGAGCGCCATCAACATTCAGGCTCAGAAATCGATTTTGAATTTTAAATTATCTATGCAAGAAGACGATCCGCAGGATCAAAAAAATATGAGAAACCTCGCTTCTAGTCAGGCTATTGAAGCAATCAGTGCTATTATCGGGGTAGAAATCATTGGTCGATCTCTACTAAGCTCTAATATCGACACTGAAACTTTGAAGTTGTTTAAAAATCAGTTTGAGTTATCGAGCAAACTGATGATCAGATTAGGCACTGAATATCAAAAAGATATAGAGAAATTTTTTAATTCGAAAGATTACCCGCTCGAACTCGATTCTCCTGAGTCTGAGGCATTTTTTTCGGCTATCGGATCGATTGAATCGATGTTTCGGGAACAGGCGCGCGTCGCCTTAGACGTCGGAATCACGATTGAACAAATATTAGACGAATAGGTGATAGATTGTCTTTCGTGTTTTGAATCCTCTGTTTGGCTCTAGAATAGCACCAAATGCTCTTTGCCTATTGGACGAAATCGAGGGACAGGTCCATCCCACCAGTCGACGCTATCCAATTTCTTGAAATGCGATACAGTCGGACGTCCCCCGATTTACCGATTTCAGAACTCCACTTGTAATGATATGCTTTTTATCAACTCATCTCGGGAAGATAAATAGGATAGCAGTCCCCTGAATAAAAGTTATCAATAAAATTAATTAGTTGATATTGGATGAAGTCGAAGAAAAAACTTTTGGTTAGTATGTTTAGCAATATAGTATCAATGTGTAGTACTTTCTTGCAAGAATAAGATTATATTTTATATTATTTGCATAATAATATCAGTTTTTGATATATTAGACAATTATGACGTATCTCATCGAAGATATTCAGCAAAGGATTCCAAAAGATGTCTTTCGCGATGAAGAAATTGAGCTCCTTCAGCCAGATGCTTCAAATGCCAGTCGTAGAAATAAACTTAGCCGAGAAGTAAGCAAGGGAAATCTCATGCGTCTTATGAGGGGAGTCTATGTTCTTGCAAAAAAACATCAGCGGTTTGGAGTTCACCCGTTTGAGGTGGCACAGCATCTGAGTTTTCCATCTTATATAAGCCTTGAATCGGCGCTCTCATACTATCATCTGATTCCAGAAGGCGTTCAAACAACAACTTCGGTGACTCTCACCCGAAGCAAAACGATCTCGACACCTGTGGGAATTTACTCTTTTTCACGCTTGCCTCTTCATCTTTTCCGCGAAGGATTTTTTCAGAAAAACGACGGACAGCACAAATTCCTGATTGCTAATCCGCTAAAGGCCATCCTTGACTACGTGTATATTAAGAAAAAAGAATATCGAACTCTTCAGGATTTAGAAGGAGATCTGCGTCTCGATCTTCCTACATTGCGAAGTTTACTCAGAACCTTTGGCAATAAAGAGATTCACGGATATATCGATATCTTTAAAAGAAACAATCGTATCAAAAAAGTTGTCGAAATCATTCTTTGGAACCTTTTATGAATTCTTTGATTCAAGAAAAATTGAAAGCCTACAACTGTCAGACGGCGGAAGAGGAAAAAAATGCCATAACAGAAATCACACAAGAAATAGCACTCCAGGCGTTTTATGAGTCAAAATTTTTTGAAGTATCTGGGTTTCACGGCGGGACGGCGTTGCGAATTCTTCATGGCCTGCGCAGATTTTCAGAAGATTTAGATTTTGCATTGATCAAACCCGATCCCTCCTTTGACCTGACGCCCTTCATTGAACAAGTTCGTCAAATCATGGCTTCTTATGGTTATACGATAAGAGTTACAGGTAAAGATAAAGTGAGTTCGAATGTAAGGAGTCGATTTTTAAAGGAAGATTCCATCGGAAGTCTTGTAACATTTGAACATCAAAAAGATATTCACGGAGCAATCTCTATAAAAGTAGAAGTCGATATCAATCCTCCCGCAGGAGCGCTCTTTGAGACCAAGTATGTCGATTTTCCCATTGATTTCCCGGTAAAAGCTTTCGATCGTCCGAGCTTATTTGCTGGGAAAAGCCATGCGCTTCTCTGCCGAAAATATGTAAAGGGACGTGACTGGTTTGATTTGGGTTGGTACATCGCGCAGAAAACAAAAATCAACTTTGATCTCCTCAGTGCAGCAATTGACCAATTAGGCCCTTGGCAGGGTAGCGGACACAGGGTAGATGTTGACTGGTATGTTAAAGAAATGAAAATCAGAATTAATTCTATTGACTGGGAAAAAGCAAAAAAAGACGTGGAACGCTTCTTAAAACTAACTGACTTAAAGAGCCTGGACCTTTGGTCGAAAGACTTTTTCATCGAAAAAATAAACAAACTCGCTGCATATTTACAAACGTGAAGTTATCCAAACTTAAAGGCCGTCGGTATTTAAGGCTTAGGGGTTAGCTATTAAAGAATTTTTCACTCACCAAGATGTGAAAAACATGGTGGAGCTGAGCGGGATCGAACCGCCGACCTCCTCATTGCGAACGAGGCGCTCTCCCAGCTGAGCTACAGCCCCACATTTGAAACGTCATATCGAAGTATTAATTGCTTGTCTATAATAGGGGCTCGCGTCGCCCCCTCCATGGGCAAAGCCCACGGAGCCTCCCCCTCAGCGGCTTCGCCTTGGGGTGGTTGACGTTTCCGTTGGGTGAAGTCGGAAACTTTGTTTCCGACGAGGGTCTGCGCCACTTGGGGTGCGGACCCTGTACAATCGCCTCTCCACCTCAGCGGCTTCGCCTTGGGGGGGGGTTGACGTTTCCGTTGGGTGAAGTCGGGAACTTTGAAGTCGGGGACGGAGGTTGTTTTGATGAAAAGCACTAATCGAATACCCACTATAATCAACAACCAACGGATGGTGCTCGGTCCTGCCAATGAAATTGAAAATAAGACCTAAAGTGCTTTTTTGAAGTCGTTTGCGCGACGTCGGATTTCGAAGCGAATTTTTCCGACGATCGCATGATGATTCAACGCCGAATATACGAAATAGTCCTTTGATAGAGCTCTAAAAATGATATGAAGCTGTTCTGTTGTAATTACCGTTTCAAAAGCTTCTCCAAGTTCATGATCCGAAAATGTCTTCGATGAAGTCTTAAGCATTCGCGTTGATTCCAAAACACTTTCTTCGATCATAGGATTTTTTTTTCCAGACTTATGATACTCGGCAACCGTAATTCCGTCGTAGCCTACGATAGCCATCGACAAAACACCTTCGTTTTTTTCTGTAATCATTTTTAACTCTTCTTTAAAGTCCACTATGCCCTCCTTCGACTCGAAATTTTTTCTAAAAATGATGTCAATATGACGACCGGAGAACTTTCCTTGTTTTCTAGTGCTGCTATTTCTTTTTGAAAAACATCGTTGTCAGGTTCCTTCTTTAGAAGATTACGGTAAATTTTTAGTGCTTCCTCTTTATGTCCTTGCCTCTTATACATTTCAGCAAGAGTTTTGCTGTCAATGGAATCACTCTCATTATCTTTATTTACAGGTTCATTGGTTTCTATTTTTTTTAACTCTTGTAGATGGCGTATTGCAACTTTGTCATCTGGATCAAGAGTGATAATTCGTTCAATGAGATCGATGGCGGCTTTATCTTTTTCCACATAGAGTATATACGCAAGCATTTTAAGCGCCTTTAAATGATCTTGAGACACACGCAGAACCTCTTCTAAAGCATTTTTAGCAACTTTGGCATTACCTCGATCAAATTCAACCTGAGCCATCACAAACGTTAGTGGAAGGCTATGAGGATATCGCTGAGCTCCATGCTTGACGACGTCTAATGCTTTATCTAAGTCACCTTGCTTTCGATAAGCATCTGCCAGGTCGCTAAAAGACTTGGGTTGAGGGTTTGTTTTTAGTTCGCGTAGACAACGGCTAATCGTATCTCGTATGGATTCCGTCAACGACATCTATGGATCACTTTTACACGAAAAATAGCGTGAGTTCCACTCATCCAGATGTTTCTACATCACCAACAGTGATAGAGGTTTCAACCACACTGACGCCAATATCGGCAACAACTTTCGCGGTATAGAGTGTCTTGCCAAGATCTGATGGATTTTCAACTTTTACAACAACTTTATAGACACCATCTTTGTTCGTCGCAAATGAGTATGGGTTAATCACTTCCGTAATTCTAGCCGGATCAGCGACAGTGACACTTTCACCACTTGCACGATCAAAAAGCGTGCACTCAGTGCACGTCACCGTAACAAAAATATTATTGCCCGGAACCAAAACTCCTGCCGACGGCACCTTGACCGTAATAATCGCAACCTGATATGTGTCCTGGTCCCCAGGAGCAGTGCTACTAAGACCAGTGATCTCAACTGTCGATTCTGTTGGCGCACCAAACCCGGTTGGAGCTTGATTACATGAGAGAAAGCATACTAGTGCCAAGAATGCAATGCCAACTTTACTCCGCAACTTCACGAATAGCCTCTCTTTCATCACCAACAATTCGTGGTGTCACAAATATTAAAAGCTCTGTTCTTTTCACTTGTTTATCGTAGTTTTTAAACAAGGCTCCAATGAGCGGAATTCGATGTAAAACCGGGAATCGACTCTGAGAGCGAGCTGATTGAGTAGAGTAGATTCCACCAATAACAGTAGTATTACCACTCTTAACCAAGACCTCTGTACTTGCGGTTCTCTGATCGATAATTGGGTTTCCTTGAACTAGCAACGCAAAGTTAGGTTCATTGCGACTCGCAGTAACGTTCATTAGAATTGAACCATCATTGGTAATATGAGGAGTCACTGATAATGTTGTGGCAGCTGTCTCGAATCGAACGCTCGATCCCGCATTGCTCGTTTGACTCAAAAATGGAATTTGTGAACCAGCTGAAATATTTGCCGATTTATTATCCAATACCGTCACCTTAGGTGCCGAGATTAATTTAGAATGTCCTTCTTGTTCACCAAGTGCCAATGCGAGATCTAAATCGACAATATTATTGATACTACCCAAGCTGATATTTGCCGTGGAGTTAATAAAACCTGCCTCAACCGGAAAATTAAGAGCAAATGGTGAAACATTCACAGAGTTGGGGAAAAACAAACCTGTTGGATTACCAGTTGCTGAAGTAAAACGGGCATTGCCTCCCCAAGTAATACCGAAGGATCTTGTGAATGTTGACGTGGCTTCTACAATTCTCGACTCAATGGTCACTTGAGGAGTTTGTGTGTCTAATATATCAACTAATCTTTTTGCCTTCTCTAAATGCTCACGAACATCCTTGATAATAAGCGTATTGGTACGACTATCGATATCAACCGTCCCACGTTCACTCAACATCGATTGAATTTGTGTTTGGAGTGTTCCTGCATTCGCGAAGCTGACGGGTTTAAAAAGCACATCTAAGGGTTTTGCTGCTTTCGCCGCGGCTGCAGCTGCTGCTGCAGATTCTCTCTCCTGTTTGAGCTTATCGGCAGACGCCACACGTATAATATTGCCGTATTTTTCAAACCAAAGGCCTCTGGCTTGCAAAATAATCGCAAAGGCCTGATCCCATGGCACATCGTCCAATCTAATAGTGATGCGCCCTGTAACATCGTCAGAAATAATAATATTAAAACGAGAGATATCCGCGATAAGTCTAAAAACACTTCGAACTTCCGCATCTTTAAAGTCTAACGATATGCGTCTTCCCGTAAACTGTTTGCCATCAACCGCACCTGTTAATATAGAAGCCATTCGACTCAGCGGTGTTCCATCATTGAGCGTGTCGTTCATAAACTCCTCTTTGACATAACGATAGTTCTTGGGCGCTGTCACCGTGCGAGGCGAAGAGAGCATTGTTTCATCGGCAGTTAATGGTGAGTTTGACTCAGAGGCAGGAGGAGATTGTTGACCTCCAATATTTGCTAAAGGTATAGGTGCGCTATCTTCCTTCACGGAACGCACCGGAATATCCACATCAACCAAGATGTCTTTTCCACTTTGAGTAATGGTGTATGGAACTTGCTGTGCTAAATCTACAACAAACTCTGTAAAATCAGGAAGGACTCTCGGTCGAATTGTCGAGATAGCTGTATCAAAAGCCTTTGTATTAATTTCTCTTTGAAGTGTGGTGTTATCCAACCTCGAATTTGCCAATTGAATAATAAATCTATTACTACCTTCTTCTCTTGCAGTATATTTCGGGACATTGCTATCCGTAGAAATGACCAAACGCGACTTATTATCCGACTTTAGTTGTTTAAAACTCAAACCGACAACAACTGTTTTTCTCATTTTTCTTGTTGAGGTCGACTGAGGGGTTTCGAATTGGTTAAGACTAGAGGTTTCTAAACTCGATACCGACCCTCCCTGGATATCCAATGTTGACTTAGCGCTATGCGTCGAAGCCAACCGGAGAATCAAGGATGAGCCCTCTTTTGATATGGTGTACGAAGGCGCAGATGTCGATTTTGTATCTAACACGACTCTGATCCTTTGATCAGTAGCACCTAATCTCATTCGTGAGGCCTCGGGTGTACTTAGAGAAATCGTTTTGGGACCCAAGTATCGATTTTTGAGTCCATTGAGATCAATCACGACTCTTCTCGGATTACTCAAAACGAAATCATCATAATTATCAATAACACCATTGCCTATAAGAGTTATTGTAGTGCCCGTTCCCGAAGTAGATGTTTTTATATCGACGAGCTCAGTTGCTCCTGGTGCTTGTGATGAAAATGATCCTGACTGCGAACTTTCCAGTGGAGAAATCGTATCTGTTTGACCCAAATTATCAGGAATAGGTGAGACGTCGGCAGTGAATTGTTGACTATCGTCCATCTTTTCTGCCAATGGATCAGATGGTGCTTCTTCAAATAATTCAGAAATAGACGAAACAACTACATTAAGAGAATTTCCGTTAGAGTCAGTTTTATAGTCAACATTTCCTGAAACACCAACAACAACCCGTGTCAGCGTGTTTGTCGAATGCTCAAACTGATTAACTGAAATACTTTTAACCACGCCCTGATCCACATTGAGTTCAGATTTTACATCTGAGCCCATTTTTGTATCCGTAAGATCGATGACAATTCGTCCTTGGTCTTGCAGCTTAAAAATATTAGGTGACAACGCAGAGTCAGCTTCAAGAGTAAGAACCGTTTCAGAGTCCTTTTGAGTCACGCTAATCGACTTGAGTTCATTGACTGAAAACGCCGATGCAAAAGGCATCAGAATGAAAGCCCAAAACACAATCCTAGCATCTATACGAAAAACTTTAACCATCGTTGGTCCTTAACTTAAGTCCCTCTCCTTCTTCGGGAGTTTTAGATTCTCGTTTCAATTCGAACACTGATTCACGAATCATTTCTTTGCCTGTAGGATCTCGATCTTCCTCTTCAACGTAAACCTCACGCCTCGTAATTCGAGATATACGGCCTCGATTCTTACCTATAGGTGCATTCATCCTCACGATATAGCTATAACCATCGGGAGCCTTTATGAGAGCCCTTGGATCAGAAATACCCCATATAATGCCCGTCAATTTTAGTTCTGAGAGCGCATATTTTTCCAATGGCGTCTTTGCAACAACTGTAAAGTTAACAAATTCTCCAGAAAAAGGAACGAATGGGTCTCTCTTGCCGACTGGATTGTATGTGTACGAGTCTTTTTGAGATTCAAATAGTGAGGGCATTTCTATTTTTCCTGCCGAAGGAGTTTTAGGTGTTTCACTTTTCGCTTTCTTTTCAACTGGCCTTGGTGCACTCACAGGGTCTCCACACCCGCTCAACACAACGGTAGAAAATAAACAGAACAAAATAACTTCCCAATTTATTTTCACGTCTTACTCCCGCTGAACAAATAGGTGGTCGTTCTACATTCTATCGTAAGCGTAGGACTTTCACCTACAAATTTTGGAGCAGAATAAACAAGATTTGACACATTCACAATTCGCCTCATTTTTCCTACGCGATCCAAAAATACTGCCAAATCGTGATAATGGCCTTCAATCCTAATATCCATACTCACTGCCGAGTAAAAGCCATGGTTAGCAGTTCCACCTGGACGAAAACTAAGTAACTCTACATTCGTTTTCTTGGCAACAATCGACAGCTGACGAAACAACTCATGGATGTCTGCATCATTTGGAAGCAAGGCCACTGCTTGTTTTATTTGTTCGTTAAGTATGTTTACCTCTTCTTGAAATTTTGGAAGATTGTCTGCAATGGCCTGATTTTCAATTAATTGGACTTTTAGGTCGGCAGTTTGCTTTTTTAAACGATCGAGGTTTTCCTTTTTCTCTACATAAAACATTTGATATTCCATTCCAAGAGCAACCAATACGAGCACTACCAAAAATGCGATTTTAACGCCAACTGGTTGCTTACCAAATTGATCAAGAACATTCATTATGCGCTCCCCGCAGTGTAATTGACTTGAGCTGTAATATTAAATTTTTGAATTTTCTTTCCATTTTCACTTGATTGATCAACCTGAACCAACTGAACATTGTAAAAAAACTTTGACTCTCTTAAGCTTTGAACAAAATCAGAGATCGTCGACCCATCCATCGCCCTACCCTCAATATTGAGTCTTTTGTCGACCTCCGAGTAATTTGTAATCCATGCCTTCCTTGGTAATATCGCACTAAATTCATCAATGAGCTTGACGGGCCCAGTACGCTTATCATTGAGGTCTTTAATTGTCTGAATTTTTGTTTCAAGATCCCGCCTTTTCTTCTTAAAATTTTCGACCTCTGCGATGATGGTTTTTAGTTTGTTTATTTGAGCATTTAAATCATTAATTTCTGCCTGCTCTCTTTGAATTTTAGATTCCATTGAGGCGTTAAAGACAACACAACAAATCACAACAATCCCTACGACAACACCACCAAACACCAACTGAAGGATTGCTCCACGCCTTTTGTGTTCTGCTTTGGTAGGAATTAAATTAATGCGAATCATTTATTTGTCACCCATTTTTCTTAGAGCCAATCCAACCGCAACGGCTGCAGAAGGGGCAACATCCTGAATATGAGCAACATTAAATTTTTTTTCGTCAATAAAGACTTCCTTGAATGGGTTTGCGATCTCTGTTGATATTCCCGTCTTATTTTCAACAACTGAAGCAAGGCCAATAATCTTCGAACTTCCTCCCATCAAGTAGATTTTGGCGATTTTGTCATCGGATGATCCTGCTGCATAAAAGTCTAACGAACGCTGAACTTCCGTTGCAATACTTTCAGAAACCGATCGAATAATCGTTCCAACTTCCTGTGGAATAACGGTCGAAGAACTTTCAAGATCTCCCTCAGGATCTCCACCAATCTTGAGCGCCTCTGCTTGCTCGAAACTTACACTGAGTTGCTTCTGAATCTCTTCGGTGTACTGATTTCCACCGATAGAAATATCTCGCGTAAACGTACTTTGGAAACCCTTCATGACATTTACATTGATCACGTTAGCACCAATATTTGCTAGAACCGTTACACTTGATTCATCTAACGCGTAGCTCATTTCAAAAGCGTTGCCCAATGCAAACACATCCACATCCATGACCTGAGGGCTCAGGCCCGCTTCCATAATGACTGCCATATAATCATTGATCATGTCTTTTTTTGCCGCAACCAAGATAACTTCCATTTGATCAACGTTGTGTTCATCAAGGCCCAGAATATGAACGTCAAGATTGACATCCCCAATATCGAAAGGAATATACTGCTCGGCCTCCCATTGAATCGACTCCTCCAATTCCTCTGGAGTCATTTGTGGCAGCTTAATTTTTTTGACAATTACAGAATTACCACTCACTGAGGTAGCTACCTGCTTGGTTTTTAGTTTTTCTGAAGTAATAATATCAACTAAGGCATCGACAACTGCACTCGAGTTCATAATGGCGCCATCTACAATAGCCTCAGGGGGAAGAGGTGCCATTCTAAAATGAACCAGCTCGTAGCCATTTTTTCCTGACTTGAGTTCAACTAGCTTTACCGAACTTGAACCAATATCTAAACCAACTAGATTTTTTGACCGTCCAAACATAAACTATTCGCCCCCAAAAACCTTTTCTTTTTCCTGAACAGAAAATCCCAATGCTTTGATTATTTTTCTTTTGGTTGCCATTCTGCAAGCCGCCCCTTCTTCGACTCGCGCGATGGTTAAAACAGAGAGCCCAGCCTCTCTTGCAAGCTCTGATTTGCTCATCAACAGATGCTCTCTCAGCCTCTTAATATTGTTTGACTTGAGAGTTCGCGTTCTTTTTTTAGTTGTCCGAAAGCCGGACATAGCCATAAACCTCGCTAGATTAATTTTTACAAATCTTATGCTCTGATGATAACAATGATGCCGATAAAGCTATTCTGACAAATAAGCGTAACAAAAGTCAAGATGTAATTTAACATAGATATCAGTTATATA
>JAGRAY010000260.1 GCA_020434375.1 Bdellovibrionales bacterium
ACAATCCGAATATTGGCAAAAAACACTTAGAAACCTAAAGTGTGAACACGTGAATCTTCATGTGGCTGTTTTGGGAGGGTCCCCGCCCAATAAATCAGAATTAGTGATCTATTTTTATCTTTACGGTCTAGCCTATTGTCCGCTCAATATACAAGAAACCATAACAGCGCAACTCGGTCCAAGACCCTAGTTTTTCGATGGTACCGTGAGGGGATCGGGGCCATGTACCGATTGTCTTGACAATCGGTGACGTGGACCCACAAGCCCCGGGCTCATTCAAAGACTCCCAGATACATACCCTCGCTTTCAATAAATCATCCTCTTTGCTTGACCGCAAACAAACTATTTTTCATCACTTCGATATAGGTGAATTATTTTGGTTAGCGATCTTTGGGCAAAGCGAGTACGTCAACGCGCAAAAGGCTGCGGCAGGTTGGGATGGAGCTTACCTATGGCTTGTGGCTCATAAAAATACGCCAACCACAGTGGTGATTCTATCAAAATCGGACACTTCAAATGATGCCAAAGAAATGGAAACACTTTGGAAAAAACTAAGCAACA
>JAGRAY010000261.1 GCA_020434375.1 Bdellovibrionales bacterium
TATCACATGAAGATTATTGACAATAAACTGATTGAATGCGAATCGCAATATATCAGGTTATGGAATATAGATACCCCAACAAATCCCGTATATCAAACTTCACAGTCTGGTTTTGCACGCGTTTGTGCCCTAGATGGAAATAATATTGTGGTAAATGGGACAATTTTCCAGGTCAACGGCGATTCGCTCGAAATCTTAGAAACCTTTTATCCAGGTGGCGGTCAAGCAGATGGATTTCCCTATGGTAGTACAGTCACTCCAGAATATGTTTATCTTGCACAATCTTCTCGTATACTTATTCTTAAAAATTTCGGGCCTATTGTCGGAGAAGCACGTTTAGATATTGGGATGCCTTATGACATAAATCGGGGTTGTTCATCTCCTTATGTTGGTTGCAGTGGCCCATTTCATGGCTTTTATGCAGGTGAATGTACCGATTTGGCTATGGACGCTTACAATGCTGGTGCAACGTTCAATATTCAGAATCACCTCTACCAAGACCATCTTGCTAATCCTGGACGTTACCGATATGGTACGGCTCGCAATTCTGAAGACATGCG
>JAGRAY010000262.1 GCA_020434375.1 Bdellovibrionales bacterium
CCTCCCCCTCAGCGGTTTCGCCTTGGGGGTGGATGACGTTTCCGTTGGGTGAAGTCGGGGACTTTGTACCCGACGAGGGTCTGCGCCACTTGTGGTGCGGACCCTGTGGAATAGTTCCTCCCCGTCAGCGGCTTCGCCTTGTTTAGATTGGCTTTGAGGCCCTATGGGGTGAAAAGGAGAGCTTTGCTCAGCTTGAGGGCTCCGCGAAACTTGTTGAGCGGACCCTGTATAATAATACTCGCGTCGCCCCTATAATAAAGAACTAACACCACATCAGGCTTTTAGTTCCATTTCAATGGGGCAGTGGTCGGAGCCTTTGACATTGGGTTGGTGGATTGAAGATTTTAGGCGGTCTTTGAATTCGGGGTTGATGCAAAAATAGTCGATGCGCCACCCAATATTTTTTTCTCGAACGCCGGGTCTGTAGCTCCACCAGGTATAGTGACCGGGGCCAGGCTCAAATTGCCGAAAAGTATCGATATAGCCGTGTTTTACAAATTCATCCATCCAAGCTCGTTCTTCGGGAAGGTACCCTGCATTACCTTCGTTAGA
>JAGRAY010000263.1 GCA_020434375.1 Bdellovibrionales bacterium
TCAGCTTTAAGATTTGGATAATTCTCTGTCACAGCAAATAAACTACGCAATGTGCCAGATAAAAAATTCTCCGCTTCTTGCTTATCTTTTAATCCACTTGCATCCACAGCTTGTTGGCGAGCTTTTATCACTTTTTCTAAAGTGTCTTTTTCATGATCCATATATCCTTTAGCTGTTGAAACTAAATTAGGAATAAGATCATGGCGTCTTTTAAGCTGAACATCGATTTGCGACCAACCGTTCTTAACACGTTCACGTAATTGGACCAAACGATTATACACCCCAATGACACCAAAAAGTAAAATCACCACAACACCTAAAATCATCCACATCATACTTAACCTCCTTGTATTAAAAATATATTATACTCAATTTTCTTGAGAAATTAAATGATGAAACTTGTTTATCAAAAGCTCCATCTTATCAGCAAAATGTCCAAATCGTGAATGACGAACCTCATCTAAAAAGTCATCCAGCCCCTCTTGATCATTTCGTTGAAGAAAAAATACTGCTTTTTTGACATAAAAATCATATTCATGCGG
>JAGRAY010000264.1 GCA_020434375.1 Bdellovibrionales bacterium
GGACTTCCAAAAGGAAGAATTGTAGAAATTTATGGCCCTGAGGCTTCAGGAAAAACAACGCTTTGTCTCTCTGTTATAGCAGAGGCTCAAAAAAGAGGAGGGGTTGCCGCATTTATAGATGCAGAACATGCGCTCGATCCCCTATGGGCTCAAACAATCGGAGTAAAACTAGAGGATCTCATCATTTCTCAACCAGACACAGGCGAACAAGCTCTTGAAATCACAGAACAACTTATAAGATCTGGAGGTATTGACGTTATCGTGGTAGATTCAGTTGCAGCACTCGTACCAAGAGCAGAAATAGAAGGAGAAATGGGAGATTCAGTCATGGGCATGCAAGCGCGACTTATGTCTCAGGCCCTAAGAAAGTTAACTGCGGTTATTTCAAAGTCAAAAACAATTGTCATATTTACAAATCAACTCAGACAAAAAATTGGTGTTATGTTTGGAAATCCAGAAACGACAACCGGAGGTATGGCGCTTAAATTTTATGCATCAGTAAGACTAGAT
>JAGRAY010000026.1 GCA_020434375.1 Bdellovibrionales bacterium
GGTCCCCAAACGAAAGAACAGCTTCTTTTATTAAATCATTCTTTTTGTTCAAAAGAAGCTTTCGAAACTCCTCGAGTTTCTTTTTGCTCATCGTTGAGGTTCTTACAATTGGAGGAGATTCCACGGTATCAATGTTTGACTTGATAGCAGGAGCTTCTTTAGGCGAAGAAGCGACTGTCGACTTTAAAGCTTTTTTTGGTTTTGCTTTTTTTGATGCTCCAGATAATTTTTTACTGACTTTTTTTGTTGATTTCATAGTTTTAGTTTTTTTTGTAACCTTTTTCGCTGTTTTTGCTAATGCCTTTGGTGTCTTGGTCTTCTTAGTTTTGGTCTTTTTCTTTGTTGTTTTTTTTGCTGAGCTCTTGGACTTTTTCTTCGATTTCATATTTGACCCTCCAAACATCCTGAATTGTACCAGGAAATAAAATGTTTATCCTTATAGGTAGGTTTTTTCATTTCGACAACCTTTTTTACATGGACTGGCGTTTATGATACAGTTCGCGCCTCGAAAGGAGATAACTCATGTTAAAATCAGGCGATAAAGTCCCATCTTTTTCATTAGAGCTCGATACCGGGGAAACCATCACCCACAATACGTTCAAGAATGGACGTTCTATAGTCTATTTTTATCCGAAGGATGACACACCAGGATGCACAAAGGAGGCCTGCGCATTTAGAGACCGCTTTTCCGTTTTTAAGGAAAAGGGCGTTCAAATTTACGGTGTGAGCAAAGATTCAATTGATTCTCATTTAAAATTTAAGAGCAAGTACTCTCTGCCGTTTCCTCTCATTAGTGACCCCGACTTGTCTCTTGCAAAAGCCTTTGGTGCATGGGGCGAAAAAAATATGTATGGCAAAAAATCGTTCGGCATTCTTAGATCCACCTTTGTGGTAGGTCCAAGTGGTACTATTGAAAAGGTTTACCCGAAGGTTAAACCTGAAGAACATGCCGACCAAATATTAAAAGATCTTGCGCTCTAACGAAGCATAAACTTCGAGTTCAGGAATAGATGTTTCTGAATCATGATGATCGGCATATGTATTCGCTACCTGACCTTTTGTGTTACGATCGAGTTCTGCTGCAGCAAAGTGCATGACCGAAGTACCATGACTTGCGATTTGTTTAATTTTGACGATTTTTTCCTCGGTCACGCCTGACAAACTTGCAAGTTCTACAGTTTTCATTTTTCGAAACCACGTTAAAGAAGGAATTCCAACGGCAAAGAGGCGTCGAATATCTATTTCATCAAGCGATTCGATTCGCTTGAGCGTACGATATAACTCCACTAAGTTTAAAACCGCCTTGCGATATCCTCGACAATACAGATTGAACCCTTTTTGAATTTCCACGAACCCCTCGATAACAACTTGCTTAAGTTTCATTTTGGCATGCGAGTCACTTTCGCCAAGCGCAAGGAGAATAAGTGACCTAAAAAAAGTGAGATCTTCAGCATGAGAGATGAGGCCTACTTGTTCTACCTTAGGTATGAGAGGGGTAATAATAAGTTCGGTGATTTCATAAATCTCTTTAGCATCTTCGCCAGCATCCAGTGCTTTCATGTATCTGGCAATAGGATTTAAAGAGTTTCTTACCATATCTATAAAGGTGTCTTGCATTTGTGTAACGGCTGCATCTTGGCCGATCTCATCTGGCACAAATGGCATCTCAGAAGAAAGTTCAATGGCGTCAAGATGACTTTTCAAATCGTCCGAAATAGAATTTTGTAAATCGCTCCAAAGCTCATCTTCCGACGAAGATAATTCTGTTCGTTCAAAGTGGTCGTCTTTGTTTGAAAAAGGATCATTCTCAGGCATATCGCCCTCCTTTGAAATTTTTGTTGGTTTTTGGGAAAAAGGATCCTAAATTTTTGCTGCCTTGCAAAAAAATTAGAGTGTCACCGTTGGGTATCCACGTCGCCATGAGGCCTAACGTAATGGTAGGCTAATGCCACGTATGGTCAAGCAAAAAATTATTTTATATTTGACATCTAGATCTGTTTTTTGGCAATGTGCTCGGTTAAATCTTATCCAAAAAACTTTTGTGTGTTTTTGACCAGAACATTAGGTGTTAATGAAACCAAAGTTGTTTTGATGATGGCACCAAAAATAAATGGATAAAGCCCCAGTTGTAAGGCCTTCGACCACGATAAATTCATCACTTGAGCTAACACAATAACTCCCGGTAGAAAAATGACAAACGACATGGCAAATAGTCGTAGCCACTTTTTGGCAAAACTTAGCTCATTCCATGGATAGTGAACAAAGCGATAAGCCAAGTATGAAGCAATCAGAAAGCCAAAAAGGTAACCGCCAGTGGGGCCCCAAATAGCCTTGACCCCGGGAAGATCAACTGCAAAAAAAGGTAACCCGATGCACCCAAGCAAAATATATAAGACCTGTGAAAAAAAGCCGTACTTACCTAACAGTACGCCACCTAACATGACTACTCCGGTTTGAAGCGTGATGGGAACAGGTGTGAATGGCAACCATATTTTCATTTGTGCCGAAAGCGCTGTCAAAATAACCCAAAAGCTGACCGCGGCCAGTTTGACTAAAACAGAAGACTTGAGTGACTCAGTTTTTGTTAGTGTCAATTCCATGGTGCCCTACCTTTGCAAAATTCGACAACGTTCGTCAAGTATAAATTGATAAATTTCTCCGGACTTACGTCCGGCGTATTTACTTTTGCAGCTTCGCTGGCCAAAGGAGCACCTCCCGGGCTGACGCCCGGAGTACTTTTGGAGAAATTTCCAACCGCGAAGCGGTTTGGGGGGGTGGCTCCATCGGCTTTGCCGATGGAGGGGGCTTTGCCTGCCCCTATAATAGACGTAAAATCATAAACATTTAAACTAGTTACATGGTTTTTTCGACAATGCACTTCATGTGTACTTAAGGGCCAGGGCTCGACAATCTCTCCACAAAACTCATCGCAAACCTGGCACCTAACACGTATTTGCATAACCATTAAAACCAAAAAATACTATGAAGCAGAAGATCATCGGCACAAAGTTCACCTATAAGAACCATACTTAACAACGCATAGAGTATGCCGGTTGCTGACTGCGTTGATCCTATTTTTACCGTTTGCCATACCAATACAACCAACACTGAAGGGCCAACTAAACCAAAGAGAATTCGCGAGAGTAAGATAGCGGTCTTGGTCACATCGTGAATACCCATTGAATGGACGGCGCTCATTAGTTGATCTACGCCCAGTTGATAGAGCCCCAGAAAAAACAACCCCCATCGAAGCACAATCAGCACAAAAAGTGCACCTACGGAAACCTTAAGAGGGTCCATCTTTAACTTAATAGACGAAAGATAGGAATGCCCGACATTCATCGCCACCACCGACATTCCCATCATCAGAGCTCCAACCATAATCGATGTAAATTCTAGATAAGAAATATAACCATTTGTTTTAATAGAACTTAGTAGGTCATAGCATTGATACAACAAACTCGTGCCAGCCGTAAATAGCAAAACTTTTGAAACAAGAGGCAGCAATAGATGAATGGTCGCTCCGTAACAGAGCAGAATCATTCCTGGCCAATAAAAAGCCATCTGACCTTTCCATGAGAAAAACATAAAAACAGAATATAATCCAAGAGCCACAAGGGCTGTATTTCGAAAAAACGACACAACCATGTCGTCTCGCTTAATTAAAAGCATCGCCAACGTAATTCCCATAGAAAACGACAAACAAAATAGATTAACCATTTGAATCATCGAAGCCTAACCTCAACTTCTCCTCGAATTCGAGTTTGGCATGCCAGTCGGCAGTTGGCGTCTAAAGCAACTAAATGCATTTTTTCGCAAGACGTAGTCATCGAAAGGTTTTCGTGTCCTTTGAGGATATCCACAATACATGTTCCACATGTGCACTTACCTTCGCACTCATGTGCTAACTTCAAGTTATTTTCAAGACACACATCTAAAATTGTTTTTCCTCGAATCGTATCGTAGGACTTTCCGTCGATAACAATGGTCATCAAGACTCCTAAAATTCAACAGCATCGCCTGCTGCGAATCCTTTTTTATCTTTTACAATTCTTGAGGCCATCACTGCATCGTCATGTTCATAAAACATGATCCAATTTTCATTTTGGGCACGCGAGAGGATTGCATTTTTTTCTTCGAGCATCACTAGCGGCTGAAGATCATAGCCCATAATCCATGGCAGAGGAATATGTGCTCTGGTTGGAAACAAATCTCCACCGTAAAAAACTGTTTGTTTACCATCAGATATCATTGGGTGTTGCTGCGCTTTGGTGTGTCCACAAGACACGTAAAGTTGAATGCCAGGCAATAATTCTATTGGGCCATCGTGCAGTTTGAGTTGATCACTTTCAACGAGTGCCTCAAAAATTTCAGGAAGGTAGCTTGCTCTTTCACGCGGATTGGGAACCTTGGCAACCTCAAGGTTTTTTTGTTGTAAATGATATGTGGCATTCCTGAATGTTGGTTGCCACTTGCCAGCATTTGTTTGATAGGTGGCTGCCCCTGCATGGTCAAAATGAAGATGCGTTAGGATCACATCCGTAATATCTTCTTTGAAAACACCCTTTGCTTTAAGAGACGCATCCAGATGATACGTTACCTGATCAACATTGAACATGTCTCGAAACTTATTGCCGCCTTTGTCACCAAGGCCACAGTCTACAAGAACTATGTGATCTTTATCTCGGACGAGTAAGGCACGCATGGCGAGCCGAATTCGATTTTTTTCATCGGGCTTGTGGAATTTTTCCCATAGCACTTTGGGGACAGTTCCAAACATTGCTCCTCCGTCGAGCCAAAGAAAACCCGTATGCACTTCGTCTAATTGGTATTGTCCTACGGAAAGACTCATTGAATAGGAACTCGATTGGAAAATCCTTCATTGTAGGCATGAAAAAAACCTAAATCGCCTTCGTTATATTGCCAGCAAAAATAACCACTTCCCGAATCAAAGTCGACCAGCCAAAGTCCTTTAGGCACAGCACCTAAACGCTGGATTTTTTCAGTCCAATCATCTATCGCTTGTTGAACTTCAAGAGATAGCTCGTATTGTTCCTCTGGATTTGAGGACTCTTGAATGCGCTCAACCATAGGTTCTACAAATTCCACAGCTTGATCAGTCATCTGCCGAACTTCAGGTAAAATCCGCTTTGCCTCATTTAAAGAAAAGCGTTTTGGTTTTTTAAGATAGATGACATTACTTTCATTAGTATTATTCACAATCGCATGGTCTCCATCTGCGAGTAGTCTTCAAGTAATAAGGTCTTTTTAAATTTGATGCTATCGCGAGAGCCCGAGGACATCACATGTGTATTTGACATTCGGATTGCATCAACAGGGCACGCTTCTTCACACATGCCGCACACAATACATCGACCCATATCGATTTCAAATTCAGCAGGAACTCTCTCCCTTACATTGACGTTTGCGTACTCACCAATCTTAATGGTAATAGCATCGGGCGGGCACACAACTTCACAGAGTTTACAAGCAACGCATTTTTCAATGCCATTTTCAGCCGTAATAAGCTCTGGATATCCTCGATATCGAAAAGGAAATATCCAACGTTGTTCTGGAAACTGAAGCGTCACTTTCCTTCTAAAGATATGCTTAAATGTGATCAACAGACCACGCATGATAGCTGGCAAATAAAGGTAATCCCAAAATTTTAGATTGGGTCTGGGTGCAATTTTTATCGCCATGTGGCTCTTTCATAGTGATGATAGGTTTTCGTTGATTCCGGAATGTCATCCATGGTGGCTGGATAATTCTTTTGAGCTGCAGCTATTTTTTCGTAAGCTGTTTTATTAGTGACACCTTGACTGTCAAAGTTATTCAATAGTGTTCGAAGGGTTTCGCTTATTCGAAGTCCTTTGTCTATCCATTTTCGTGCTCTTCTTAAAGTCTGCACTTTTCCAAAATGATTCGTGTACGTGCCGCTTTTTTCAATACTACTTTCCAGAGGCAATACGTATTGAGCGTATTCATTCACATCAGACAAAGCCAGAGCACCTTGAACAAAAAATGTAGACTCTTTTGCCCGGCGTTCGGCCTGTGCAGTCAAGGGGCCAAAGTACAAAACGGCATCAAATGCGCTGTTATAGAAATCATCGGAACTTCCCATTGACCCGTCCCATTGGTCTAAAATACCTCGATCATTTGACCCTGAGTGCAGTAATCCGATTTTCATAGAGGCATTGCGTGCAATATCAAAAAGACGCAAAAAGTCGGATTGCGTGACATGGCTTACAATCCTGTCGGAGATAAGAATATTCTGAATGGGCGTTTTTGCTAAAAACTCTGGTAACTCGTTAAAAAACGACGGCCACTTGGAAGCACGCACAACCTCTGACGCGATTGAATCAAGCTCTGAAACTTGATCATTAGCAATAACAAGGTTTAAAGCCTTTTCTCTGACAAGTCGGCGCAATCGAATCGAAAGCACAGGATGAGCATCGTCAATCGATTCTCCAATAATCATTACCGAAGAAGCATTTTCAATATCATACGGAAAGTTCATTTCCTGATCAGACGTTTTTAATAATTTATAAATATCGTGCACATTGGAACTTATAGGCGCGAACAAACTGGCACCTTCTATACTGTTTGCAAGTTGTTTCAATATAAAGATATCCTCATTGGTCATCGAACTGTGAGCCATGATTCCAACTTTCCATGAATCATTTGCTCTGAGTGTAGCAATAATTTCTTGCAACGCGCTAGCAGTAGCTACTTTATCAAAGGATTGATTCGTGCGCTTGAGAGCAGTCAGTACCAATGCTTCCTTATGATGGCGATGGATACCAAAGCGACCCTTATCACAGAGCCACCATTCGTTAACCTCGGACTCAACGCGGGGGGTAAGCCGTAGCAATTGATCGTCTTTTTTCCATGCCTGAACATTGCATCCAAGACTGCAATCTCCACATAACGTATTAACCGTCTTTAACTCCCAGGGTCTTGCTTTAAAGCGGTACTCGCGAGTCGTAAGTGCGCCAACCGGACAAATATCTGCATAATTTCCGGTAAACTTTGAACTCAGTTTTTCTTCTTCCGGCACAAAAATTTCAGACTTGGATCCTCGGGCTGTAATTTGAAGCTCTTCATGCCCTGCAAGGTCTCGTCCAAACCGAACACATCGGCTGCAAAGCACACAACGCTCTTTGTCTAAAATAATATGGTCGCCAATAATTTCATGTTTGGGTTTATGATTTTTTTCAAAAGCATATCTCGTAGTGTTTTGGCCTGAGTCATACGTAAAGTTTTGAAGAGGACATTCCCCTCCCTTGTCACAAAATGGGCAATCTAGGGGATGATTGAGAAGAAAAAACTCCAGAACACCATTGCGTGCTTTTTCGACAGGTTCAGATTTTGTACGAACCACCATTCCATCTTTGGCAAAAAGATTACATGAAGTCGCAAGCTTAGGCATACCTTCAACTTCCACCAGACAAAGACGGCAGTTACCATCGATACCAATGCCAGGATGATAACAAAAGTGCGGGACTGAAATACCTTGATCGATGGAGACTTGCAAAATGGAATCTCCTTCGTTAACAGTCAGTTCTCGATCGTCGATATTAATTTTTATTTTTTTCTTTTCACTCATTCATGCCTCAATACTGTAACGACTCCCCATTAAAGTTTATTATCGATCGCATTCTCCCATCACAGGGTCTAAACTCGCAATCACTGTTACGACGTCCGCAATTTTCAAACCCGGCAATACTTCTGAAAGAACCTGAAGGTTTGTAAATGAAGGTGATTTAATACGCATACGCCAGGCTTTGGGGCTACCATCAGAAATGACGTAAAATCCAAGCTCTCCTTTGGGAGATTCAATCGAGTGATAAGAATCACCAACAGGAGGTCGAAAACCACTGCCAATGATTTTAAAATGATAAATAAGATCTTCCATACTGGAATAAACTTTATCTTTACTTGGAAGCACTACATCCGGAACATCAGATGCAATAGGCCCATCTGGAATATTTTTTAAAGCCTGTTCTAGAATTTTGATTGATTCCCGCATTTCCATCATTCGAATCATATAGCGGTCATACGAGTCGCCTGTAGTTCCAACTGGTATATCAAAGTCAAAATCGGAGTATGCCAAATATGGATGTGCTTTACGAATATCAAACGGCTCACCCGCTGCTCTCAAAATTGGTCCTGTAAGACCATATCGAAGGCACATATCTTTACTAATAATTCCGATGCCCTCGTTTCGCTGAACCCAAATGGGGTTTTTGTTCAAGAGTGCTTCAGTTTCATCCAAGGTTTTTTTGAGTCTAGGTAGAAATGACTGAAGATCTTCGGTCCAACCTTCAGGAATGTCTCTTGCCAGGCTTCCAATTCTTGTATAGCTGGTTGTCATGCGTGTACCCGCAAGACGCTCTTGAAACGTATAAATAACCTCTCTCTCTTTAAACGTATGAAAAAAGATAGAAGCAGCACCCAAGTCGACAGCATAGGTTCCAATGCTCAATAAATGAGCTGAGAGACGAGCAAGTTCACAACAAATCACGCGGATATATTTGTTACGAGGCGTGATTTCGATATCCATGAGTTTTTCAATAGCCATGGCATAAGCAACATTGTTTGATAACGGAGCCAGGTAGTCGAGTCTGTCGGTATATGGAATATATTGATGATAGGTGCGATGTTCACCAAGTTTTTCGTATCCTCTATGCAAATAGCCCACATGAGGATAGGCAGCTACAACATCTTCACCGTCAATCTCCAAAACAACACGCAAAACGCCGTGCGTACTGGGGTGCTGAGGCCCCATATTAAGCATCAGCGTTTTTTCTTTGGTCGGCTTTTCAAGCGTTGGGACTGTCTTCATTTCGACGTCAGGTGAATAGGTCGTTGCACGAGATACGAGATTAATTTTTCTCGAAGCTTGAGCTTTCTTTTGGATTTGCATCAAAGCCCAAATCACCCCTTCGGGTCTTGGCGGGCATCCAGGTACATAAACATCTACGGGAATCACATGGTCAAGACCCTGAACTACAGGATAGCTATCAAACATGCCTCCCGTAATAAGGCACGCACCCATCGCTATAACCCATTTTGGTTCTGGCATTTGGTCGTAAACCCTTCGAACCACCGGTGCCATCTTATGAGTTAAAGTTCCAGCCACAATCATAAGGTCTGCTTGACGAGGCGAAAACCGAAAAACCTCAGAGCCAAAGCGCGCCACATCAAATTTTGGCCCAACCATGGCCATCATTTCAATAGCACAGCAGGAAATCCCCATGGGCATAGGCCAAAGTGAGTTTTTACGTGCCATATTCACCATATCTGCCAAACGAGTTGTGATGATTTCAACGCCGCCCTCGCTCTTATTGAGTTGAGGCTGGGTTTGCAAAGATGGTAAAGATTGTGCCATAAATTCCGGCATGTTTTACTTCATTTCGTCGTATTCTACAAATAAGTCAGACAGTGCGCGGTTCCTTTGTTAGCTATCTAACTGCCAGGAGCTTCCGTGCCCAGGATGTACCCTGTCACCTTTGTTAAGCAACGCCTGATACGTAGACGAACTTAGCCGTTGAACTTCGTGGTTCCATGCTTTTGCTTCGCCGTAACAATGCTTTTCGCGATCCCACAAGTCTCCAACAAAGTGGTTTTTCTCAATCTTAAAACAACAGCTTCCCGGCGTGTGGCCTGGGGTCAGATGATAATTCACCACCAAGGAAGATCCTAGGGTGAACTGACCGCCTTGATCCATCAAAATCGACACCCTGGGGGATTTCACACCACAATACCCCTGGCTGTCTGCAAAACTTGGCAGCATTTGAACGAGATGAAGATCATCCCGAGCCAAATAGACAGACACTTTTCCTGATGTTTCAGACAATTCTGCGGCTCGTGCCACATGGCTTAAGTGCCCATGGGTTAACAAAATACCCACGAGCCGTGTTTGATATTTGGCTATTTGCTGTCGGCACCACTCCAAATGAAAACCGACATCAATAATCACAGCCTCATTCGCCGATTCTAAACAAATAAAATACGTGTTTGGCAATTGCTCACTTGTCGAGCAAACAATTGTGACTCCCTTTGATCTCACCCTCGGCACTTTAACATGATCCTTAAACAACTAAAATGCTTTCAATATCGCTCATTTTTTGTTTAATAGGTTTCTATTTTTTTTGACGACAAACATCGAAGGAGAGAACGTGGCTGGTCCGATTTCAAATTTTATCACGCATCATTTTAGACATTTTAACGCTGCAACATTGGTCGATGCAGCTAAAGCCTACAAAACTCACCTCGACCAAGACGGAAAAATGTTCGTTACCCTTGCTGGCGCCATGAGTACTGCCGAGTTGGGCGTATCTTTAGCAGAGATGATACGCCAAGATAAAATCCATGGCATTTCTTGCACGGGAGCCAATCTAGAAGAAGACCTCTACAATTTGGTTGCTCACGACTTTTATGAAAGAATTCCAAAATATCGAGATCTCACAGCACAAGACGAAGAAAATCTTCTTAAAAGACATCTTAATCGTGTCACGGACACGTGCATTCCTGAGGAAGAAGCCATTCGAAGAATCGAAAAGTCCATTTTAGATGAATGGCAAAAAGCCGATCAAGAAAAACTAAGCTTCCTTCCCCACGAGTATTTTTATCGTATTATTCGCTCTGGAAAGCTTAAATCGCAATACCAAATTGACCCTAAACATTCTTGGCTGGTTGCAGCTTGTGAAAAAGATCTTCCTATTTTTGTTCCCGGTTGGGAAGATTCTACGACAGGAAATATTTACGCTTCAAAACTACTAGATGAAACCATCCTTCACGCAACCACCGTAAAATCTGGCATTCAATACATGGTCGAGCTTGCCAAATGGTACAGAGAAATCAGCAAAAAGCATTCTATAGGATTCTTCCAAATTGGTGGTGGTATTGCAGGCGACTTTCCCATTTGTGTGGTGCCTATGCTTGAACAAGACCTCAAAGAGAAAACAAAACTGTGGGGGTATTTTTGTCAAATTGGAGATTCTACAACTAGCTACGGCTCTTACTCAGGTGCCGTTCCAAACGAAAAAATCACCTGGGGAAAACTAGGATCCAAAACCCCAAAATTCATGATTGAATCCGACGCCACGATCGTAGCCCCACTAATTTTTGCCTTTGTTTTAGATCAATGAATATGCCATGGGTGACATTTACTACCGAGAGCAATAAATAGTTATACCTTTGCTTTCAGAAATGCCTTAAAAATAAGAGTGTCAACTTTGAAAATTTGTAGTGCTTACTGTCGTATTTTAAGTTTTAGTTGATACCGCATCCAACAAATGCAAGATAGTTTGAAAATTCTGGAGATTAATTTATAAAGAGTGCCGTTCCAATTGCGAAAAATGCTACTACGAAATAAATCATTTTGATACTGTCATACTTTGCATTGAAAATGCTTATTGTTTAAACGGGAAACTTCAATGAAAATTGTTTACGCTCCCCTATCTCATGACCCAAAGGCGCCCCAATTACCGCGCCAACCTTTTCGCTTTGCTTTGTACTTCCTCAATTTTTACAAATGGCCGCTTTTTGCCATGTTTATCTTTGAGACAGGTCAAGCGTTTTGTCAGATCATGGTACCATACGCTATCAAGGAAATCATTGATCTTGGATCAACCCTGCGCGGTAGTTTTAGTCAGGCTCTTTTCCAGTTAAAACCGGCACTCATACTCTTTGTAAGCTTAAGTATTGGGATTCTTTTTTTTAGTCGCGCGAGTGGTGCTTTACTTGTTTTGGTAGGACCTTCTATGCGACGCAGAGTTCGACGAACTATTTTCAACTATTTACAATTTCACTCTCAAACATTTTTCATCAATAATTTTTCTGGTTCGCTTGCCAATCGCATTTCCGAAATCGCTCAAGGAGTAAATCACAGCGTTTGGACGATTCTTTTTGATT
The DNA here is from genome assembly GCA_020434375.1 of Bdellovibrionales bacterium. Taxonomy (GTDB): domain Bacteria; phylum Bdellovibrionota_G; class JALEGL01; order JALEGL01; family JAGRAY01; genus JAGRAY01. Next base: position 11,923 of record JAGRAY010000026.1, read on the forward strand.
TTTGGCCGGTGATTGTCACATTCAGTACATCTCTCATCCTTATGTACAAAGTGTCTGTTGGCCTGGCTATTCCCTTAGGCATATGGACGATTGTGTATATTCTTGTATCTTTTTTATTGGCGACGCGATGTCAACAATATGCCAAGGACTTTGCTGCCACCCGCAGTATAGTCAGCGGAAAAATCGTAGACAGCGTCACTAATTCTCTCAATACAAAAATATTTGCAATGCTCGGTTATGAGAGAAGCTACTTAGATAACTATCTAAACATCGAGGTAGCAGCCGCTCGAAGAACATTTTGGTTTATGGAAGTCATGCGTTGGTTTCAATTTTTGGCCACCATGACATTGCAAGTTGGCGTAATTCTATTAGCTATGAAGTTTTGGTTGACCGGTCAGATATCGGTGGGATCCTTTGCGATGGTAACTAGCCTCGCGCTCATGGTTATTAATGATGCTCGTGGCTTAAGTCGACGCTTCCTCGAGTTTTTTGAATACATGGGTAATATTTCAGACGGCGTGAGTATTATTGTCCGCAACCACGACGTTGTGGATTCCCCCAATGCGAAACCTATTCAGATCAGTCAAGGCGAAGTACTGTTTCGTGATGTAACTTTTGGCTACAGCCCTGATAGGCTCGTTTTTGAGCGTCTGAATATTCGGATTGGACCCGGTGAGCGCGTCGGCTTGGTAGGGTTTTCAGGTTCAGGCAAAACAACCTTCATCAATCTGATATTACGTATGTACGATGTCAATTCTGGAGCTGTGTTGATTGATGGCCAAAATATTTCAGAATATACACAGGACAGCTTGCGTGAGCAGGTGAGCATGATCCCGCAAGATCCCATGCTTTTTCACCGTTCGCTTTTGGACAATATTCGCTATGGTCGCCCCAATGCCACAGATGATGAGGTGTTTAGGGCAGCTAAAGCAGCGAGGGCACATGAATTCATTACTCAATTGTCCGATGGTTATGCATCGTTAGTAGGTGAGCGAGGTGTAAAGTTGTCTGGTGGGCAACGGCAACGCATTGCGATCGCAAGAGCCATTTTAAAAAATTCTTCCATCTTAATATTGGATGAAGCTACTTCGAGCTTGGATTCTGTGACAGAAAAAGCCGTTCAAAGTTCGTTTGAAAGTGTCATGAAAGGACACACGGTCATTGTGGTGGCTCATCGACTCTCTACCATAGCTCAACTGGATCGAATTATCGTTTTCAATGAAGGACAGATTGTTGAGGATGGATCACATAAAACATTATTGGCTTTAAACGGGCACTACGCTCGTCTTTGGAAAATGCAAGTCGGCGGATTTCTTCCTGAGACCGACGCAGGTTCTACTCATGACACACGCCGAACCCTAAACTCAGTTTAATAAAACATTCTTGAAAGACTCAGAGGCAAACAGTTTCGCGGACCTATGGGGGTCGTCCCGCGAATGATTTCAAAGTTGGACTCTATATAGTTCCAGCATATCCCAGGATCTATTTTCAAAAATGTCCATAGTACCTTGCAAAGTCAGTTTAACCAAAGGGCCTTTTCCTAGCTTTGATGTAACCATGATGATTTCAGCTTCTCGGATTTCGGACACCACTGCACTGTGAATCATTTTGTTTACTTTAGTATCTCGAAACATAATTACATCTCCAAGTGCAACCCTGGAAAACAAGCTTGCCTCATCGAAATAACCTCTATCTTGCGACTGAATTTTTTCATAAAATGTTGAAAACAGCGTCTCCGCTGGATTTGTCCAGAGTGATTCGAAATGAGAGTAACCATCTACCCAAGTATGTGATCCTATACAGGCCGATAAGCTCGGATGAAACGAAAGCGAATAGGCGTGACAATTAAAATTCAAACTGTTGGCTGGATCTGTTCTAGAATCGGAAGGATTGTGCGCGACCAATTGACCATTATCCGATGAACACCCTGAATCACCATCAATACGTTGGAACAAAGGTGTATCACCAATAATAATTTCTTCTGCAGAAACCTTTCTAAACTCAGGGTTAAAATAATTCGGGTGTTTTACGATGGCATGAACACCTCGACCAGGAGAAATACGACTAAACTGGACACCCAAAATCTTTATGCTCGTTTGAGAGCACTCCGTTTGAGCAAATACATTCGAAAAAAGTGCAATTACAGTTGTCAAGCCATATGAAATTACTTGGTTCATTTCCCCTACCCTTTGGGTGCATTCATAGCACATGACCCAGGTTCCAGTCGACTCTTGGAGTTATTTATCGTGTCCAATCGCACAACTTCATGGGTCACCTTTACGGAAACTTTAAGTTCGCGGCATAGGGTAAAACTGTCGTGTATTTTGGTAGGACGGTTTTGTTTTTTGCTTTTATTTCAATCGGGTTGCAGTAAGACCAGGTTTTGATATCGTAGCCACCCTGCTTAAAAGAAAATTTTGCCGCCTTAATTGCTTTTTCAGTTTTAGCCGTTTTTTGAAGTTCTTTCATGCTGGGATGTTCAGGTTGATCAGGAGGTTCCATGGCGACCGTACACCATTTAAGCTTTCCTCCAGTTTTTACAATATGATCGACTCCAAAAGCCATCCAAATAGGTTGTTCTTGATTCAAAAGTTTTGTCATGCCACCCACAATACGAAACATATCACTCTTTGTTGCAGGCACTTCTATGGAGACACCAAGTGTTTTGAGGGTGATTTTTAAGTTTCGTGTCTGCCATTCCATGTCAACATCTGACCAAACTGGTGAAACATTCGGAACCTTCTGCAAGTAGTCTCTGAAGGCATCTAGGCGCCAAAACGGTGTGTGAACAAAGTATTCAGACAAGAAATAGTCTACAAAATTTCGTTGAGAAATCTCCAGAACATGAGGATCTCTCAAAAATGATGCACGGTTCACACACAAAAAACCTTGTGGTGTAGGCAAACAGTAGACTTCTAAGGTTTGATCCAAAATTTTCCAGTTCATGAGTGTCCATTCACGATTCAAGCGATCAGAAATTTTTCGAATTTCTGGTGTGGTCGATATTTCTTTAATTTTGAATTCTTTTTGAGATTTAGGCCGAACAAAAGGAACCGTATATGTTGTGTAGGTAAGGCCTTCTTCACCCAAAATAATTTTCATCACCTGATCGGGTTTGAACTGTCTCGCATCGTCCCAGGACTCTGAAAGTTGCTTAGGAACAAACGTGCCCATAAGCTCTGGGATAAACGTTAGCATGCGCTGTGCGTTGGTGTTTACATGATAAACAAACTGAGGTTTTGAGTTTTTTTGAATAAGATCTAAGTCGAGCTGCTGAACAACCGTTTCATAGGGTGGCATCGACATTTCAGATTGCTTAAGTCGTTTGACATATTCCTTTAAGGTGCGGTGACCTAGTGGCGCGTGAAGCCCTATCTGCATGGGAATCACTTCCTTTTGGCGATAAGTGTAGCTCATGGAATC